>NZ_PGGC01000037.1 GCF_002795305.1 Aeromonas cavernicola | reverse complement strand
GGTTGCTGTGCTCGAAGCGCTATCGGGGGCGCTGCGAGTGGCTCATCAAGGATGACGAGATGCTGTGGCGCAAAGGAAGCTACGGCGTGTGCTCACATCGTGGCGAGTTGTTTCGCCAGCGTATCCTGTCGTTGGTGGAGACAGCCAAACGACTGGGACGTTGTCCTCAGGAGTGGCTGCGCGCCATCGTCAAAGCCTGCATCGAGAAAACGGATTACCCCATCCCTGCCGAATTGTGTGCGTCAAGCCCCTGCCGGTGAACGGTTACGAATAAACTAGCGCCGTGTCGACAGAGCACTGTATACAGACCGGCTTTCAGCTTGGGCAGTGGCATGCTTATATGACATTCGATAACCACATGATTGCTGGGCGGGAAAGTGCGTAACCAAAGGGTTGCGAATCACAAAAGCAGTATCATCTTAGAGCAACCGCGTGCAAAACCCCGAGGCAACCTCAATCACCTGCTGGCCGATGCACAAGACGATCGCTCGTTCAACTTGGGTCTTCATAAATTGGCCAATGGTGGGCAGACTCAGGCAAAAGAAACAGAGACGGGCAATAGGCTCAATCTCGGCGGGAGCGGGCCGTTGATTGAGAGAATAGTTGGCATGAATCATCGTCATGACTTCGGGCGTGGCGGTTTTGTTTGGCGGTACAGCCAGATCACAAACAAAGCCGTTTTTATTTCAATATCTTGCTGCTACAAATCCCGAATATGAGCATGCTTGTGCGAGGTGAGACCTGATGAGCGAAACGTCATCAGATGATCGCACCAACTGTCGGCTGACAACCTAGCGTTATCTCTTTTCCAATCACAACCAGACAGCCTGCTAAATAATCGGTGTTCCAATCCATTATTTTCGCGTTTAGCTGAAATAAAAAAGCGCCACTTCACTGACGTTGGTGGCGCGAAACACATTCAGATGACAGACGAAGGCTAAATCGATCCCGATTTAACCTTTTTCCTGTATGACAGGAATACAACACCACGATTCGGAGTATGAAACACACATCCCAGAAACACATCACACGGTAGCGACCGATGACATGAGTCATATGACGACGAGTTGCGGGGCGCATTATGTTTATTCACTGGTCGACCTGCAACCGACAAATTATAATGCGCGTCATTAGAAAAACTCATCATTGGTTGCTGTCATGTCTCGTCGTTTACCGCCGCTTAATGCACTCAAAGCGTTTGAAACTGCGGCTCGTCACTTAAGTTTTACTCGTGCTGCTGAGGAGCTGTTTGTGACGCAGGCAGCCATTAGCCATCAAATCAAAGCGCTTGAGGAGTATCTTGGTATTAAGCTATTTCGTCGCAAAAATCGTTCTTTATTGCTGACGGAAGAGGGGCAAAACTACTTCCTCGATATCAAAGATATTTTTACCTCTATTTCTGAGGCGACCGATAAGCTGCTGGCCCGTAGTGCCAAGGGGGCCTTGACTGTCAGCCTGCAGCCCAGTTTCGCCATCCAGTGGCTAGTACCGCGGCTGGTCAAATTCAGCGAGCGTCACCCCGATATCGATGTACGAATTAAGGCTGTCGATCTGGACGAGGGATCACTTACCGATGATGTGGATGTGGCCATTTATTACGGGCGCGGTAACTGGCCGGGTCTGCGCTCGGACAAGCTACATACCGAATACCTGATCCCAGTCTGTTCCCCCTTGCTGCTGAGCGGGCCCAAACCGCTGCGTACGCCGCAAGATTTGACTCTTCATACCCTGCTGCACGATACCTCCCGCCGTGACTGGAAGGCTTGGTTCCGCCAGCTCGATATCGATGCCCCCAACGTCAATCAGGGGCCCATCTTCAGCCACTCGACCATGGTGATCCAAGCGGCGATCCACGGCCAAGGGGTGGCACTTGGTCACAGCGTGCTGGCACAACCTGAAATTGAAGCGGGCCGCCTTATCTGCCCGTTCGAGCAGGTGTTGGTAAGCAAAAATGCCTTCCATCTGGTGTGCCAAGAGCTGCAATCGGATCAGGGTAAGATAGTGGCCTTCCGCGACTGGATGCTGGCGCTGGTGGAGCAGGAAGAGGCACGCCGCAAGGCCAGGATCGCCGATGCTTGAGGTGATCCGTGAGGGGGCAGTGGATGCCCCCGTTCGTATTTTGCTGGCCCATGGTGCAGGCGCGGGGATGGATCACGCCTTTCTTGCTGAGCTGTCACGCCTGCTAGCTGGCCCCGACATCGAAGTGGTGCGCTTTAACTTTCCCTACATGACCAGGCGGGCACAGGATGGCAAGCGCCGACCGCCGGACAGGGCGCCTGTGCTGCTCGCCCATTGGCACGCCATGATCCGCGCGTTTTCTCATCCACGGCTGTTTTTAGCGGGCAAGTCGATGGGCGGGCGGATGGCGGCGGAGCTCTATCATGACGGCGCGGGTGAGATGAATGCTGCAGGATTGCTCATTCTCGGGTATCCTTTCCGCCCTCCTGCCAAGCCCGACAGTTGGCGAGGCGAGGTACTCAAACATATTGCAGTGCCAACCCTGCTGTTGCAGGGGGAGCGCGATAGCTTCGGTAGTCGCGCCGAACTGGCCGATTTCCCCTTCTCACCCGCCGTATCGGTCCATTGGTTGACCGATGGTGATCATGGTTTCAAACCGCGTAAAGCCAGTGGCGTGAGTGAGCAGGAAAATATGCAGCATGCGGCGGCGGCCATCAGCCACTTTGTCGCCCAGTACGGATAGCAAGAGTGGACTGGCCTAGTTGCCAGCCGCGATGAGAGAGGGAGAGTGAGGATGCAGATCCATCGACATTGGCTGATACTGGCCAGTCTCTTCGGGTTGACGGCCACCATGCTGGGGGCTTATGGCGCCCATGGATTGGCGGCGACCGGCATTACGCCCGAGCGTCTGGCGGCGTTCAATACCGCCGTGCAATATCAGTTTTTTCACGCATTGGCCCTGCTGGTTCTGGGCTGGTGTGGTGTGCACAGCAAGGTGATCCACCTGGCTGGCACCGCTTTTGTGCTGGGGATCATCGGATTCTGCGGCAGTATTTACGCCATGGTGCTGCTTGGCAGCAAGGGGCTGGGGCTGATTACCCCGGCCGGTGGCCTCTGTTTTATGTTGGGATGGGCGGCCCTCTGCTGGGCTGGCTGTCGTCTTGGAGGAAAAAATGAATAATCTGCTGCTTTATTGCCGCCCCGGTTTTGAGAAAGAGGCGGCGGCAGAGATCACCGAGCGTGCCGGTAACATGCAGTGCTACGGTTTCGCCCGGGTCAAGGACGACAGCGGTTATGTGATCTTCGAACTGTATGACGAGGAGCAGGCGGACCTGCTGGCGCGCAAGCTGCCGTTCCGGGAGCTCATCTTCATCCGTCAGATGCTGGTGGTGACCCACGAGCTGAAGGATCTGGATGTCGCGGACAGGATCTCCCCCATCATCGAGGCGGTTCGCGAATACACCATTTGTGGCGATTTGCGAGTCGAGACCGCTGATACCAACGAAGCGAAAGAGCTGTCGGCCTTCTGCCGCAAGTTCACCGTGCCGCTTCGTCAGGCGCTGCGCAGCAACGAGATCCTGACCAAGAAGGAGACGCCGAACCGTCCGGTGTTCCACGCCTTCTTCCTGGCCAATGACCACGTGTTGCTGGGTTACTCCTATTCGTTCAACAACTCCGGATTCCACATGGGGATCCCGCGCCTGCGCTTCCCGGCCGATGCGCCGAGCCGCTCCAGCCTCAAGCTGGAAGAGGCGTTTTACGTGTTCGTGCCGCGTGAAGAGTGGGATGTGCGTCTGTGCTCCGGCATGAAGGCGGTGGATCTGGGCGCCTGCCCGGGTGGCTGGACCTATCAGCTGGTGCGTCGTGGCATGATGGTCACGGCGGTCGACAACGGCATGATGGCCCAATCCCTGATGGATACCGGCCAGGTCAAGCATATCCGGGATGACGGTTTCGTCTGGCGGCCGAGCAAGAAGAACACCTACTGGCTGGTGTGCGACATGGTCGATAAACCAGCACGGGTCGTTCACATGATTGCGGACTGGTTCCGTGAGGGCGACTGTCAAGAGGCGATGTTCAACCTCAAGCTGCCGATGAAGAAGCGGTATGCCGAGTCGGTGCACAATATCGAGGTATTGCGCGAGATGCTCAAGGAGATCGACAACGCGTTCGTGATCCAAGCCAAGCAGCTCTATCACGATCGGGAAGAGATCACCGTGCATGTTTACAACAAGTACTGGGTCTCCAAGCTCGAACCCAAGGCGTGATGTAAGCGTGCAGCCCGTACGATAAATGCCAATACCGACAGGGAAACCTGTCGGTATTGGTTTGCAGGCAACGACAGTATGCCGATCCGAGAGGGTGACCTCACTGCTGCATGGTCAATAAATGGAGGGCACTATGCTAAGAGAGAGCACACTCCAGCAACGTAAACATAAGATGGCTGCGTCCGACGAGGTCGCCCCCTAAGACCACCTCTTGCGTAACATCGCCCCTCATCACCTTGGAGCTTATCCGCGATAAGTGTGCGCTGTTTAGTCGAACCGATAAGCCCCCATATAGAGGCTGCCGCAATCCCAGCTATCGTGTAATCGGGTCGGACTAACCCCATCAGCAGCCCCGAGAGCGACGAACAGAGGGCGCAGATGATCATCATAAGGGTGAGATTCCATCGCTCCCGGTGCTATCTTGCGATAGTTGAGTAACATCTCTTGCTCTCCTGCCGCCATCTTCCCCTCCAACCAGTTGACAAACTGACTGGCCCAACGTGGTACTGATGATCCCTGCGGGCCCAGCTCACGCAGGTTATGAATGATGGCGCCAGAGGCGAGAATGCCAACCCCCTGACTGCGTAGCGGAGCAAGTGCCTCACCAAGCTGCCACAGTTCGAGAGGGGTAAAGCGCGAGGGGATGGATATCTGGACTAACGGGATTTCGCTATCTGGATCTATCAGGGAGAGTGGCGACCACACCCCGTGATCCAGTTCACGCCGTATTGATGCAACCATTAACCCCGCCTGTACCAGTTGATCACTGACCATCTGTTGCAGCCACCGAGGACTGCTGGCTGGCCAGCGCATTTGGTAAAGAGACTCAGGAAAACCGTAAAAATCATACATTAATGATGGATTAGGCTCGACGTTAAGCTCGAGTCGATGACTAAACCAATGAGCTGAAATAACAACCAATCCTTTCACGTCTTGCAAACGTAGGGAACGTAAAAAGTGGGCAGCACTTTGATCGCGCAAGACGAGGTCGGGAGCGCCGTGAGAAATAAACCAGACAGGGGCGGAAGACATAAGACAACACCGAAAGCCACAGGATAATGTGCAGATGATTAAATAAAGGCGAATTATCTGCTGCTGTAACTGAGTTAACAATCTCTGCTTTTGGATAAAAATTATCAACCTATGGTTGGTAATCTAGGTCGGTATTTTGCTGGATAGGCTTTTGTTTAGACTAGCTATAGTGGCCGTAGGGATGACTTGCACTGGATGGGGTCAAGGTGCGTGAAGGGACCAGATAGTTTTGGCTATATTTGCTGCTAGTAAGCCGAATCAACAACTTACAACCTATTGAGCCAATAGTGGTTTGCTGGCCATACATTGGTGGGTATCATTTGGGCTGTTATTAGCGTTGCGATCAACAACAACAGCCAAAGACCTAGCCAGCGCGAATGGGTCATGTTGGCCCCTAATGTGCATATCATGGCCTGATATTTTTATCTGGTGAGATGACAGCAAGATGACAGGGGTTATTAGTTGTCATTTTACAACATCTGTTGCCCGTCACGAGTCATCCCTCTTGTAATGAGGAGGAGGGTTAAAATGATAAAAACCTGCATTTATGACTGAAAAAACGCCTATAAAGAAAACGTTATTCCTAAAAAGAAAACGTTACCGAGCCAAAACGTTGTTTCTGGATCATAAAAAGAATCCAAAAACTGGTGTATATTGCACGACGGAAACTCCTTAACCATGAAGACTGACATGAAAAAGACCAAAATCGTCTGCACCATCGGTCCTAAGACCGAATCCAAAGAAATGCTGGCCAAAATGCTCGATGCTGGCATGAACGTCATGCGCCTTAACTTCTCTCACGGCGATTACGCTGAACATGGTGGCCGGATTAGCAACCTGCGCGCGGTGATGGCAGAGACTGGCCAACAAGCGGCCATTCTGTTGGATACCAAGGGTCCTGAGATCCGCACCATGAAGCTGGAAGGTGGCAATGATGTCACGCTGGTTGCTGGCCAAACTTTCACGTTCACTACCGATCAGACGGTGGTGGGTAACAAGGACCAAGTGGCAGTGACTTACCCTGGGTTTGCTAATGACCTACGAGTTGGCAACCGAGTATTAGTCGATGATGGCCTGATCGGACTAGATGTAGTCGCTATCACCGAGCGCGAAGTAGTTTGCAAAGTATTAAATAACGGTGACTTGGGCGAAAACAAAGGTATCAACCTGCCGGGCGTCTCCATCAAGTTGCCAGCGTTAGCTGAAAAAGATAAGCGCGATTTGATCTTTGGTTGCGAGCAAGGTGTTGATTTTGTTGCAGCCTCTTTCATCCGTAAGAAAGAAGATGTACTGGAAATTCGTGAACACCTCAAAGCCCACGGTGGTGAGAACATCCAGATCATCTCCAAGATCGAAAACCAGGAAGGTTTGGATAACTTCGACGACATCTTAGCTGTTTCCGACGGCATCATGGTTGCTCGTGGCGACATGGGGGTCGAGATCCCAGTTGAAGAGGTGATTTTTGCCCAGAAGATGATCATCGCCAAGTGCAACAAAGCCCGCAAAGTGGTTATCACTGCCACCCAGATGCTGGACTCGATGATCAAGAACCCACGTCCGACCCGCGCCGAAGCTGGCGACGTGGCTAACGCTGTGTTAGATGGCACTGACGCTGTGATGCTGTCTGGTGAGTCTGCTAAGGGCAAATACCCGCTGGAAGCTGTCACCATCATGGCCACCATCTGTGAGCGTACTGACGCCGTCATGCCTTCTAACTTGTCTGCTGCTAACGACAGCAACAAGCTGCGGATCACTGAAGCTGTGTGTAAAGGTGCCGTAGAGACCTCCGAGAAGCTTGATGCTCCGCTCATCGTAGTAGCGACTGAAGGCGGCAAATCTGCCAAGGCGATCCGCAAATACTTCCCGAAGGCCTGGATTTTGGCCATCACTACCAACAAAAAGACCGCTGCTCAGCTGGTATTGACCAAAGGTGTGGTTGCTCATGTGGTTGATAGCATTGCTTCTACCGACGATTTCTATCGCATCGGTAAAGAAGCCGCGCTGGAGATTGGGATGGGTATGAAAGGCGACATCGTGGTGATGGTGTCTGGTGCGCTAGTGCCTAGTGGCACCACCAATACTGCATCGGTTCACGTTCTGTAACTGATGAAATAAAACTGTAAACAGTGTTAACAGCGGCTTTCTTTGGAAAGCCGCTTTATACCGCTGACCGCCCTAAAAGCACCTGACCAAAAACCCATTGCGGCATGGCCAATGAATGGCCAGCATCATGCTCATAGTCCCTGCAATGTCAGGTCGAAGTGGCTACCCTCGACAAACTCCCCTAAGACAACCTCCAGCGTAAAATAAACTCAATCACATCCTTATCTTCATTCATGGCAAGGTGCACCACTGCTATTGCCCCGACAAGGGCTCGGGAGCTCACGCCACGATCGGCCACCATGGTAGTAAATATACCCGCTGGCAGACATGCGTTGAGGTGGATGAGTAAACGATGCTCATGCGCATGACGGCTGTCTTTGAGTAAGGATTTTTGGTGCGTATCCCACCGCAGCGGGGCGTTGCGCTCATGGCTTATTTGTAAGCTGGGTTGCTGCATGCAGTGATTATTCTCATCAAGCTCGGTTCAATCCATGGGGTAGCAAACGAACCAGACTCGATAACCCCTTGAGTAGCATTGGCAGAGAACACATCTGGCATATATGTCGTAACCAACTACGTTATCAATGTGCTGAAGAATAGTGGGCTGGTCGAGTATGCTTGACCATGGTGAAGTATTTGCGTGTCAATGGCGACGCTCTTATCCCAGAAGCTACGCCATCCCTCGCTCATATGGGGGAGCTCTAAGGTTAAGGCCCCCTTAGATCGACACTGGTTTTAACCGCCATCGTGCCAGGGTCATTTAACACAGGGTCTGTGGGATATAAGATTAACGCCTTATCCCTCAATTCATTAGCCTCTTGATGCCTTGCTAGGGCATGTAAGGCTGTCACCATATTGGCGTAGATAGTGGCACGGGGTGTATGCCGAATAAACGCTTCGCCCCAGGCAACATACGCCTCTAATTCTTTTTTATCTTTATGTTGTAAACCCACCATCAGGCGAATCGAGTTGATATTAAATTCCACTCTGGTTAACCACGCTAATGGATTGACAATATCGAGTAATAACCTGGGTTCCTGATATCCTCCTCGCTCATATTTGTTGACGATCCAAGCGGTATGGATCGCCGTTAGCATAAAAGGCACGACACCTAATGGAATAAAAATAGCGATAAAACGTAGTAATAACCCATGCGGGTAGTGGTAAATACGCCACGATGCGATATATCCCAATGCTATTTTGGTCGCCTCCACTTCACAATCTACAATATAGATAAGAATCAGCAGCAGCCACCATATTACGATGGCATGATAAAAAGGATATTCGGTTTGGGTATGCAGTAAAATAGGTGTCAGTAATGCAAGCAGGGTCAGTGCATTAGGTAGTGATAGTTGCATTACACGCCATAATAATATCATTGCAAATAATATAATGCCGATGATGGAGATAAGCCCCCCCTCTACTCCCCAATATAAAATTTCATTATGAGGATGATCAAGGTTGTACTCTATTTGCACCATGGCAGGTTGCAGCATTTTATCTGCCATATATTGCTGTAAAAATACCGATTCAAAACTACCGTATCCCCAACCACTCCATGGTGCTTGGCTAATTAATTTGAGTGCATACGACCAGTAGGTTAAGCGGATTCCTCCTGACTGATAAATTTCTAGGCCCCGAGATACGCCAGCCATGAGATGTTGCGAGACAAGCCCGATGATAATAGCCAGCAGAAGTAGCAATAGCACCGACCATAATTGCCGTTGCTGATAAAGCCGTGGTGCTAAGAAAAAAATAACCAACAGACCACCTAATTGGCCAACTCTAGATTGCAGCACCACTAACAGTATCGTGCAAGCAATGATCACAACCCGACAAAATAGTCGAAGTAGCCCATGAACCGGCTGATGTAACAGTAAAAATATGGCCATCGCCAAGCCGGAGGCCATAAAGGTAGCCATCACATTGGGTTGTTGAAATATACCATATGGGCGATTGACGGTATTGTCATAACCAATCCAATTCCCTTTTGTTAGCAAGTAATATTGCACTAAGCCAAGCAGCGCCTCAATAAAGACGGCCATTAGTATGATATAAAGCCATCGTTCACGCTGTGCACTATTTAATCTAAGCTGATATAGACTAAATAAAAACAGTAATCCTGAAAATAAACCGAGTAAACGTGGTATTGCATAGTCCTTAAGCATAAAACCAGGGTACAACATGGGTAATAATAAGAGCGCCCCTGCAAGCCATAACCCTACTTGTAATGGTGTGCATGTCAGACGTTGTGTCAGTGTTGCTTGCCATAGTCCTAAACAGATCATTAATGAGGCAAAAATCCATCCCCAGGCATTAAATGGTAAATAGAGTCCTGCGCCGCCGGGATTATGCATGAAAAAATGCATACCAATTAACCAGTAGCCTAGGTTAACTCCCCAGAATATCGTTGCCACGCAGCGCCTCCATGCTTTTATAACGTCCGATTATAAGGTCCGATGGGATATATCGACTATCGCCTAGCTTACCCTCATTTTAAAAAGCGTGACGCACAATTATCTCTCTGTTGTGCTGAGATCAGCCTATGGCGATCAAAAAACCATTGGTAAATTTGGCAAAATTTATCACGCTACCGTCACCTCACTAAATATGAGAAAACTGACGAGATCGGGTTTTACAACGCGTTCATGCGAGCTATCGCACGCCGCATGACGCTGATCCAAATCAGGGCATTTTGATACTCAGCGGGTTACCATTGGGCTTTCGTTTAGTTCAAGAGGCCTTTTATCCCATGCCGATGGATTTCACTGGTCTACTGCGCCGTCTGTTGACCGATAGTCATATCTATTTTGCTCTTAAGGTCTTGCTGGCCATGCTTGGCCTACTTGCCTTTACTGTCGCAACCGGTGATATCCAGCTTACCGTTTTACTCTCCCTTGGGGTGGTGGCGGGCGCCATTGCAGAAACCGATGACAATCTGTGGGGGCGAGTGAAAAACCTCGCCATGACGTTAGTCTGTTTTCTGTTTGCCTCTTTGTGTGTGCAATACCTCTATCCAACTCCGTGGCTATTTGCAATTGGGCTGGCCAGCTCGACCTTTATTTTTGTCATGGTGGGAGCGTTTGGTCCTCGCTACGCCACGATCAGTTTTGGTGCCTTATTGAGCGCCATCTACACCATGTTGGGGGCAGCCAAAGCACCGGATCTTTTCTATCAACCGCTGGCACTCAGCGCCGGAGCCCTTTGGTACGGGTTAATCTCTCTGCTTTGGCTCTGGCTGCTGCCTTATAAAACGCTGCATGAGCAGCTGGCTCAGAGCTATTTTGCCCTAGGCCGTTACCTCCTTGAAAAAGCGCGTTTCTTTCCGGCTGATGAGCACGGTGCTCAGGCTATTCGCCACAACTTGGCGCAACTGAATATTGATCTGGTGAATGCCCTGAGTCTCACTAAATCAGCGCTTAACGCACGCTTGGGCCAACGGCGCCATCGGGTTAACCACGAGCTGGCCGGCTTACTACGCATTTACCTATTGGCCCTAGAGATCCATGAACGAGCCACCTCCAGTCATTACCCCTACAGCAAATTGGAAGCAGAACTCAAACAGGGGATGGTATTAGATGGCTTTCAAGAGGTGTTTTTACAACTGTCCGAAGCGTGTCAACGGCTTGGTTACGCGATCTTAGTGCATAAGCCTTATGCTCATAACACCCGTATTCACTGGACCTTAGAGGCATTAGGCGATCAGCTCGCCTTTACCCATCTCAAACAGCACTACCCGAAAAGCTTGCTGACACCGATGAAGTTTTTGCGCCGTAATCTGGCCAATATCAATCAGTTACTGGCCAGTGCCGAAGGGCTACAAAACCCGGCGCAATCCCCGTTACCACTCCCGGAACTGGCAAGCCCTCCCCGCTTACCACTGCTGACCCAGCTCAAGCAGCATCTTAGTTTGCACTCCATGGTGTTTCGCCACGCACTGCGCCTCTCTTTGGGGCTGCTGCTTGGCTATGGCCTGTTGCAGGCATTGAGCTTAGATAAGGGGTATTGGATTTTACTGACCCTGCTGTTTGTCTGTCAGCCAAGTTATAGCGCCACCCGACGGCGGCTAGTGCAGCGGATGCTCGGGACGGTAGTTGGGATATTGGTCGGTATTCCGGTGCTGTGGTTATCCCCCCCACTAGATGTGCAGTTAGTGATCATGGGACTGGCCGCGTTCTTGTTTTTCACTCAGGTCAGGAGCAACTACAGCGCGGCGGTCTGTTTTATCACCCTATACGTACTAATGGCATTCAACCTATTAGATGGCGTCGGGTTTGCTATTTTAGGGCCACGGTTACTGGATACCCTCCTTGGCTGCGCCATCGCTTACGCCTTGGTTGCCTGGCTCTGGCCAGACTGGCAATACAAGCGGCTACCGAGCTTGATTGCCAACTCCCTCTCGGCCAACGCCCGCTACTTGTCCGCCGTGCTAGCTCGTCTTAAGCCACAGCGTGACGAGTCAATTGATTATCGGGTTGCGCGTAAAAGTGCTCATCTTGCTGACAGTGAGCTTGCCACTGCTTGGCAGAGCATGTTGGTGGAACCACAGCAACGGCGGCGCTTCCTTGATCTTTGTTTTACCCTCACATGGCGTAATCATGCCCTGCTCTCCTACATCTCTGCGTTAGGGGCACACCGTGACAAGTTAATCGCAATCAAGGGGCTGGATGAGGTGCGCTATCACATCTGTCATACCTTAGAGCAAGCAGCAAGCCATTTAGCCGGTCATCCCTCTAGTGTGATCAGCGGTCAACCCCCCTTGGCTATCGGTGCCGCAGGCCCCGATAGCAGTGAGGAGCAGTTAATGTTAACCCAGCAGCTGAACCTGATTAGTGAGCTGTCTGATCAACTGCTTACCCTGGCGGATGAGAGTCGGTTGCTGGCAGCCAGCCAAGGCGCTACCATGCCCGCCCAATCGTGATCGGACCATGTGTAAGGAGCCCTTATGGCTGAACAATCTGGCACACATCAGCTGGCATTTAATGGTCAATGGATCAAGACCGATGCCAACGGTTATCTGCTCAATAGCAGTGACTGGAACGAGGCGCTAGCACTGGTGCTGGCAGAACAAGAAGGCCTAGTATTGGACGCGCCACATTGGGAAGTGGTGCGTTTTGTGCGGGCTTTTTATCTCGAATTTAACACCTCACCCGCGATCAGAGCGCTGGTCAAGGCCATGGAAAAACAGTTTGGCCCCGAGAAAGGCAATAGCCGCTATCTCTATAAGCTATTTCCTGAAGGGCCTGCCAAGCAGGCAACCAAGATTGCAGGCCTGCCCAAACCGGTGAAATGTATTTAGACCCAACGAGCCGCTCATATTGAAGCATCATGTGAGTCACAAGCAATGAGACTCTCATGGTGGCGCTTAGATGGTTTCTGATGGCTATCAAGCTCCCCTCGTAGCAAGGTGTGACGGTGGCGTCGGGCCATACGACAAGGTTAACGAGGCGTGGTTATTCGCCGTGTCAGCAACATGGTGCATGGTGCACCCCAGCTGCACGCTCGCTGATAAGAAGAAGCAGCCCGTCTACCCTGCCCCAGCCCCACCCTCAACATTGCCACTCATGGTCAAGCATATTTGACCTCAATAACCTGACGGGTTGCCTCTATCTCTGGTATCGCTAGCCCAAGCGCCGATGAAGGCTCAAGTTCGCTCGCTTGGAAATAAGGCGCTAACTTGCTCTGGGGGGCGGTCATTTTGCTATTGGTGGTGGCAGGGCTACCTACCGTCAGCAATCATGTTGATCTCACGCTCACCCCGCAATCAAGGACGAGCGTCAGGGCATTGACTAGGTCAAGTATTGTGAACTGGTGTAATTGGGCACCGCTTACGCAAACAGCGATTGGCTTCTTAGGAGGCCATTTTTACTTGTGTATAGGCTACAATCGCGGGATAACAGGGTGACCAAGATGTTCGGGTTGAATGTTTAAATAGAAAAAATAGAGTGCAAAATCATATACAAGGATAAATCCAGTGGCTGAAAACAAACCGCGGGTCCTGTTGGTAGAAGATACCCAGAGTCTGGCTGTTGTCTATGAGCAATACCTGCTCCAAGATGGCTATGAAGTGCTACGCGCTGACCGTGGCCAGCAGGCGTTGGCTCAGTTACTGACAAGCCCTCCCCCCGTGGTACTGCTGGATCTCGAACTGCCCGATATGTCGGGCATGACCATTTTGCAACAAATCACCGAACAGCAGTTACCTTGCGCGGTAGTGGTGATTACTGCACATGGCTCCGTTGATATTGCGGTCGAAGCAATGAGGTTAGGTGCCTTTGATTTTTTGACCAAACCCTTTGATAACAAACGACTCTGTGCCACCGTCCGCAATGCCTTGAAACATCAGCAACTCAGCTCACTCGTTGCACAATATAAAGAGAACTTCGACCGCCATTCATTTGCTGGTTTTATCGGTGCATCCATGCCGATGCAAGCGGTCTATCGCATCATCGAGAGCGCAGCCCCGAGTAAAGCAACCGTCTTTATTACTGGTGAGAGCGGCACGGGTAAAGAGGTCTGTGCCGAGGCCATCCATCAGTGCAGCCCACGTCGAGAGCGGCCCTTTATTGCCCTTAACTGCGCCGCGATTCCCCATGATCTGATGGAGAGTGAGATCTTCGGCCATGTCAAAGGATCGTTTACCGGCGCTCATGGCGACCGCAAGGGCGCGGCCAGTCTAGCCGATGGTGGCACCCTTTTTCTGGATGAGATCTGCGAGATGGATCTTGATTTACAAAGCAAGTTACTGCGATTTATCCAAACAGGCACCCTGCAACGGGTGGGAAGCGGCAAGCTCGAAACGGTGGATGTTCGCTTCGTGTGTGCAACCAACCGAGATCCCCTCGCGGAGGTAAAAGCGGGGCGCTTTCGAGAAGATCTTTATTATCGTCTCCACGTTATTCCCCTCCCTTTACCACCGTTGCGCGAGCGCGGTGAAGATATCCTGCTGCTGGCGCGCAACTTATTGCAAAGTTATGCCAAAGAAGAGCACAAGCGTTTTAAAGACTTTGATCCATCGACGGTGCAAGTGATGCTCGATTATCCGTGGCCTGGCAACGTCCGTGAATTACAAAACGTGATCCGCAACATTGTGGTGCTCAATGATCGGGAGTTAGTCAGTACCGATATTCTGCCCCCTCCCCTCAATGGCGGGCGTTTCTTAGCAAGCACGGCGCCAGCCTCACCAGCGCCGACCCCTGATGCGCCTGAATGTGGTGCAGGTAGCGCCATCCGCCCACTTTGGGTAGTAGAAAAAGAGGTCATAGAGCACGCGATAGCACGCTGTGATGGCAACATTCCCAAGGCTGCCGCGCTGCTAGAGATCAGTCCCTCTACCATTTATCGTAAAAAACAGGGATGGGAAGATGCTATCTCTGTGTAGCCACTTGGCGTGCACCAGCGCACCCCACTACACCATGGCCCAGCTCATGAGCATTAACCCCAGTGCGGCAAACGCGCCTTCATGAACGGCAAGCCGTGGCACAAACGCCTTGGGTAAGGCGGGCAATAAACTCAACGCAAATCCAAAACCAGGCATTAGCCAATGAAAAACAGGGTCGCGCGAAGAGGGTTCAACCCCGCTATTGATCACAATCAGTAGCATAAACAAGGTAAACGCCGGCAACAAAAACCAACGAACATGGCCGGAAGCCACCGCCTGCAGCGGCGAAATGCGATACAGCAACATAGCCAACAAGCAGCAGATAAAAGGGGCAAGCAAATAAAGAGGGGCTGGATTCATCGCATCGCTCCTGACCATAACAACCACGACCAAGCCGTGCTCGCACGACCAAGATCCCACCCCATCGGGGTTAAACGCCCAGTTGTGGCATCACCATTGGCAACCATCACCAAGGCACCCAGCCCGGCGGCGGCTTTCACGCCCGAACAACCGCTGATCACTGCAACCATAGCCAAAGCCCCCCAGCCAGCCAACTGAGTACCAGCAAAACCCAGGGCAGCGGATGCTGGCGCGTGACTTCCAGCACCTCTACTGGCTCATCGAGCGCGTCAATCTCCCCATCGAGTGGGGCCGACTTCGCTTTAGCTTGTAACTTTTTCTGGCGACTTGCCTCACGAGCGCGCGCCTTCATCTGTTTTTTATATTCATCAATCCCTTTTTGAATACCCTGTGCGATGAGCTGAGTCTGCTCTTTACTCTGGCCAGGTTTCTGATTGGCTCGCGCAATCTTGAGCGCGTCTTGCTGCGTTTGAGGGGAGATTTTGTGGTACTTGCTCATCGATAAGCTCCTCGGACCAAGTTAGGCGGCGAGTATGCCATAACGGTGCCCGAAATGGGGGTGATACAGCGCAGAACAGACGTAATTGAGCCATTGATTAGCATTACGTTTGGCAAATGAATCGAAAATAAGATGTTGCGTCTAGGATCACAATTAACCAGAAATTATGACTATTCGATCAAAAATCACCGCAGGTTATTGGTATATTCTCCCCTCTGCAGAGGCAGGCAGAGAATAAATAACAATATTATCAAGGTGATATAACATGATACATCGCTTTATCCAAGGTGGCGTTGCCCTCACGGTACTGGCCGCATTGACCGGCTGTAACAGCTCAACCAACGACAACACATCCTGCACTGACAATGTCTGCAAGCTGACGATTTTGCATACCAACGATACCCATGGTCGGTTTTGGCATAACGTCGATGGCGAATATGGCATGGCAGCGCAGAAAACCTTGGTGGAACGGTTGAGGACTGAGGCAAAAGCGGCCGGCAGTGAGGTCTTGGTGCTCTCTGGCGGCGACGTCAATACCGGGGTGCCAGAGTCCGATATGCAAGACGCTGAACCTGACTTCGTTGGCATGAACAGCATACGGTACGATGCCATGGCGGTAGGTAATCACGAGTTTGATAAGCCGCTCAGTGTGTTAGAAAAACAGCGTAAATGGGCGCGTTTCCCGATGTTGTCCGCCAACATCTATGAGAAAGCCAGCGGCAACCACTATTTTGATCCTTACAAAGTATTCAAGCTGGACAATGGCCTCAAGGTTGCGGTGCTGGGCTTAACCACAGAAGACACCGCCCAACTGGTTGATCCTACTCACGTGCAAACCTTGGAGTTTCGTGATCCGACCAACGAAGCGGCCAAACTCGGTCAGCAGATCCGCAATAAAAAAGAGGCCGACCTTATCCTCGCCATCACCCACATGGGCCACTACGCCGATGGCCAGCACGGCAGCAATGCACCAGGCGATGTTGAAATGGCGCGTAACCTGCCCGCTGGCACACTCGATGCCATTATTGGCGGCCACTCCCAAAATCCTGTCTGTATGGAACCTGGGGCAGCCAACCAATATGCCGATTTCAAGCCAGGTGATAACTGCCAACCGGATCAACAAAACGGCACCTGGATCATGCAGGCTCACGAGTGGGGCAAATATGTCGGGCGTGCCCAATTCGATTATCAAAATGGCAAGCTGACCCTGACCTCGTATGAACTGATCCCCGTCAATCTGGTGAAGCGGGATAGTCGAAATACAGTGATTAAAGACGACAGTGGTAAGGCTCAGTTTATCCAAGACGAGATCACCAAAGATCCCGAGTTATATTCCACCTTACAAGTATTTCAAGAGCGGGGCGAAGCGGAGCTCAGTGTCAGAATCGCGGCAACTGATGATCTGTTACTGGGAGAACGGCGCTTTGTGCGATATACCCAAACCAACCTTGGCCGTCTGATTACCACCGCCACTGCCGAGAAATTGGGGGCCGACTTTGCCATCGTCAATTCTGGTGGGGTGCGCGCCTCGATTCGAACCGGTGATATCACCTATCGTGATGTGCTAACCGTCCATCCTTTCGGTAATACCGTGAATAAAGCCACCATGAAAGGAGATGAATTAGTAACCTATCTGGGTAAAGTCGCCAGCCTAACGGGGGGCGGTTATCCGCAATTTGGCGGCATCAGCATGGAAGTAAACTGCAGCGCCCAGCGAGTCACCATCCGTTCGATTGCCGGCAAACCCTTTGATATCAATGCTACCTATAGCTTTGCGTTGCCCAGTTTCAGTGCCGCAGGGGGCGATAACTACCCCGTCATCAATACTATCAATGCCGGCTTGGTCGATGCAGGAGTATTAAAAGAGTACCTAGAGGCACAACAGACCATCAGTGCGGCGGATTATCAACCCACTGGCGAGGTGACCTTTCTCAATAACCAGATCAACCCAGCCAATACCAGTAACTGTGGCAGAGAGATATTAGGTAATTAAATTACCACCTGAGTGAAATAAGGCTGAGCGCTCCTCTCAGCCTTATTTTTATGTGTTAAATTGGGCAATATCACAATAAAGAATAGCAACCCTATTATTTACAAATGGAATCACTCGCCATCCCATCAGTTATTAAGCAAGATGATTTAAACGTTAGCAATAACAATCAGACGATAGGCTGGCAAGCCATCGACAAGTTGCAGAGCGTTAAATCAAACAGGAGCGAGTAGGGTCGATTAGCGAAGCATCATCGGTCGCGAGCAGGCAAAAGAGAAAGGACGTAGGGTGCAATAAGCGAAGCGCATTGCACCGGCAACCTCGCGGGGTCAATCACGGTGCAATTCACCTTGTTCATTGCACCCTACGGTTACCTCCCTTCACCCTAGCCCTCTCCCAAAGGGAGAGGGGAAAAGTGCCTGCCAACCTCGGGCCGTGGTGGTCACGACCATACCACGGTTGCTATGAATGGCTGCGATCCGGGCTCCCTTCTCCCCTTGTGGGAGAAGGGTCGGGGATGAGGGGGCGCAAAAAAATCAGCGACTAAATTGATATCTAAATGATTTTACTACTCGATATGTTATTTTTTGATTATCAGCAGAAATGACTTCAACAACAGCACCTTTATAGCCAATTTCTTGTGATTCACCTAAGTCATATTCAACATCATTATTAAATGCAGG
Source organism: Aeromonas cavernicola (assembly GCF_002795305.1). Classification (GTDB taxonomy): domain Bacteria; phylum Pseudomonadota; class Gammaproteobacteria; order Enterobacterales; family Aeromonadaceae; genus Aeromonas; species Aeromonas cavernicola. The sequence goes on along the minus strand of NZ_PGGC01000037.1, from coordinate 36,665 downwards.
GCGAGCCATGTCATGGCTGGTCTCACGATAGCCGATATTTATTTTATTTCCAACTTTGCCACTATAAATCAAAGTTTGCTGAAATGATGCTGAATTAAAAGAAGAGACTTTCTTTATTTCAAAATTTGCAGCATAGCAAGAATACATACCAAAAACCGTAACAACACATAATTCATTTGGATTGTTTTTCTTCACTCCAAGTGCTTGGTACGGATCGGCGAAAGGATTTTGTATAACAATTTGCCCTTCTCTTGTCGCTGTTTTAAATACATCAGCAGTATTGTTAGACCCTAGCTTGTCGTAAGTTCCACTTGGTATGTCATAGGCTACACCATCTATAGAGTTTTTAAGCACAACGGCTTCACCCTCAACAAGAATTCCTTTTGACATCATACTGTCACCTACATATACCGTACTAACCTGACCAAGCGGAGGAAAATCCACCTGTGTGGCTTTTGATGACGTACTTGGATCATAAGATACAGCACAACCACTAATAAAAGATATTAACATGATAACAAGTAAACATTTTCTCATCTTGTACTTACTCGATTTAATTACAAACCACAAAAATAACACACTTATCAGTTGCGATGTGTGATAAAGATCATTTTATTACCTCAAACGTAGCCGGAAATACTTATCATTAACACCTGTAGGATAAATTATTTAAGTCATAGAATCTCATCATTTAACTATGATAATATTACCAAGGCATATCAAATACATAAATCTAGCTTAGGCATTTTTTATTATTCATGAAAAAACAATTATATTTTTATCAAGTATCGTTCTACTCATCTTCCCTGCCTACGCAAAAAACTGTAAAAAGGGGCAGCTATGTGGAAATTCATGTATCTCATGGAGCAAAACTTGCCATAAAAACACCTATAGCTATCCATCTCCGATACAAGAGCAGATTGCAAACAAAAAACCTGCGCCTGTATCCATAAACGTATTGATAAGGTACGTCATTCCTAAAAAATTGAACGTCCGTACATCACCCACTATCAGAGCTAATATAAACACATCTCTTAAAAAAGGGGACTTTGTTTTATTGCACCATCAAGAAAATAACTGGGTATATATTAGCAATAATGGTGTATATGGATGGGTCAGCAAAAAATATATCTCTTCATCTCCCGTGAAATAATTCAATCTAAATAGAAAGGGCGCTTTCGCGCCCTTCTATATTAATTACCCTTCCTGATTTCCCTCGGCTACCAGCTCAGCACCGGCGGCGGGTTCAATCTCGATACGATCGACCCGCTGCAAACCACGGGGCAGCTTGGCGCCACGGCGGCCACGCTCGCCACGGTAGAAGTCCAGATCAGCGGGTTTCAGCATATGCTTGCGCTTACCAGAGAACAGCGTGACTGACCGCCCTTGGGGAATGATGGCCACCATCACCATAAACTCTTCCCGCGCCTTCACGCGAGCCGACGGTATGCTGATCAGCTTGTTGCCCTTGCCCTTGCCGAGTACCGGCAGGGTGCTCAGCGGGAACAACAGCATGCGCCCTTCGTTGGAGATGGCCATGCAGAGATCGGTCTCTGGCGAGCCGATCTTCTGGGGCGCCATCACCTGTCCCCCTTCCGGCACGGTGAGCAGCGCCTTGCCATTCTTGTTCTTGCCGATCAGATCGTCATAGGTGCAGACAAAGCCGTAACCGGCATCCGAGCAGATCAGATACGGCTCGCCTTCGCTCCCCATCACCAGATGGCGCACCTCTTCCCCTGCCCCCAGCGCAAAGCGGCCAGTGAGCGGCTCGCCCTGACTGCGGGCAGATGGCAGGGTGTGGGATTCGAGGGCATAGGTTCTCCCCAACGTGGAGAGGAACACCGCCTGCTGGTTGCTGCGGCCGCAGGCGTGAGCCAGATAGTTATCCCCGGCCTTGTAGGAGAGGCCCGCCACATCCACGTCGTGGCCCTTGGCGGCGCGCACCCAGCCCGCGCCAGACAAGATCACGGTAACAGGTTCGCTGGGCACCAGCTCTTTCTCGGTCAGCGCCACGGCGGTGGCCCGCTCCACCAGCGGGGTGCGGCGATCGCCGCCGTACTTCTCGGCATCGGCCAGCAGCTCTTTTTTAAGCAGGGTGTTGAGGCGACGCTCGGAGCCCAAAATCAGCTCCAACTTGTCGCGCTCTTCGGCCAATTCGCTTTGTTCGGCACGCAGCTTGAACTCTTCAAGCTTGGCCAGATGGCGCAGTTTCAGCTCCAAAATCGCTTCGGCTTGGGTTTCGCTGATATTGAAACGCGCCACCATCACCTTGCCCGGCTCATCCTCGGTGCGGATGATCTCGATCACCTCGTCGATGTTGAGGTAGGCCACCAGCAAGCCTTCGAGGATGTGCAGGCGAGCTAGCACCTTATCAAGGCGATACTGCAGACGGCGCCGCACTGTCTCGCGACGGAAGATGATCCACTCGGAGAGGATCATCTTAAGGGTCTTCACCTGCGGCCGGTTGTCGAGGCCGAGGATGTTGAGGTTGACCCGATAGTTCTTCTCCAGATCCGTGGTGGCGAACAGGTGGGCCATCAGCCCCTCCACATCCACTCGGTTGGAGCGGGGGATGATCACCAGCCGAGTCGGGTTTTCGTGGTCCGATTCATCGCGCAGATCACTGACCATCGGCAGCTTTTTGGCCACCATCTGGGCGGCGATCTGCTCCATGATCTTGGCGCCGGAGGCCTGATGGGGCAGCGCGGTGATGACGATGTCGCCATCCTCCTCGCTCCAGACCGCCCGCTGTTTAATGGAGCCCTTGCCGGTCTCGTAGATTTTGCGGATATCGTCGCGCGGGGTGATGATCTCGGCGTTGGTCGGGTAGTCCGGCCCCTGAATGTGCTGCATCAACACATCAAGCCCCGCATTGGGGTTGTCGAGCAGCTCGGCACAGGCGTAGGCCACTTCCCGCGCGTTGTGAGGCGGGATGTCGGTTGCCATGCCCACCGCGATGCCGGTAATACCGTTGAGCAGGATATGGGGCAGGCGGGCGGGCAGCACCACCGGCTCTTTCATGGTGCCGTCAAAGTTCGGCGTCCACTCCACCGTGCCTTGCCCCAGTTCGGAGAGCAGCAGCTCGGAGAAGCGCGACAGGCGCGCCTCGGTATAACGCATGGCGGCGAAGGATTTGGGATCATCCGGCGCACCCCAGTTACCCTGACCATCCACCAGCGGGTAGCGGTAGGAGAAGGGCTGGGCCATCAGCACCATGGCTTCATAACAGGCGCTGTCGCCGTGGGGGTGGTACTTACCCAGCACGTCACCCACGGTACGGGCGGACTTCTTGTGCTTGGACAGCGCAGACAGCCCCAGCTCGCTCATGGCGTAGATGATGCGCCGCTGCACCGGTTTGAGGCCATCGCCAATATGCGGCAAGGCCCGATCCATGATGACGTACATGGAGTAGTTCAAGTAAGCCTGTTCGGTAAAGGTGCGCATTGGCTGGCGCTCTACCCCGTCCAGACTCATTAATTGTTCATTCATCATTGCGCCCCCTCTATGGGCTCATCCGATGTAACCAACCAGAAGACTTGTTTGCTCGGGCGAGCCATCGACATAACGATAGGATTGCGATCAATATCTCTAAGCCTTTGCTTTAATGCACTTTTTATGTCTGCCAGATGTTCTGGCGCAGGGCAAAGGTTAGGCGTTTTAATATGAGGCTCGATATGAAACACAGCTCTTTTTTGTGCCTTCGCCAAAACATCTTGTGCAAATAACTGCTGCGCTTGTGGCGCGTTCACTTTTGCAGCATCGAGTAATACCAGTGAATCTTTTATCTTCTTTTCGAACTCATCGACCAAGACACTCGGTTTATTGACTTTGTCGATGGCGCGCTGATTGGCAAAAATACGGTAATCAGTCGCCTCTATCAGCCAGCAACTCTCATGCTCAGGATGTAAAGCAATAAGATCAACCGCCTTAGTGCCCTGATGTTGATTCTGAAAATTTTTAACAAATACCCAGCCGTCAAATTTTTCGACGCTTGCTTCATCTGGAAAATAAAACGTTAAGTTTCGTTCTTTAAAATCTGCCATCAGAGTCTAATCCATTTCCAGATAACGATCCGCTTGCAATATCGACTCATCCAATACAACAATCTGGCTAAGATCGTATATTTCATCTCCTTGCTCAACCTTTACTCCGTCACTGGTAATATTCAAACCAAAGTAACGCGGCGATAAAGTTCTGTATTCCTCATCTTTTTGCAAAATTTCTAGCTCACGTAGTAAAAATAGAGAGTGAGTCGCGATAAAAACCTGAATTCCCTGCTTACACATGTCCAATATGACTTTAGCTAGTGTTTTAATTAGTTTAGGGTTGAGATTAGCCTCTGGTTCATCCCAGAATAGATATCCCTTATCCAGCAGAGAGCCGTTGGCGATAAGGCGTGCCAACATGGCAAATTTGCGCAACCCTTCTGCTACGAGTGGCATCTCGATGCGCTTCTTACCCTGTTGCAGATAAAAACGCCCGTTGCTATCGAGAATAACCTCCCCGCCCATCGCCTCTTCAATTGGCTTTAACAGCTCCTTTGCATATACTTCCCGCTCTCCTTTCAGAGCTGGCAAACCCAATAGCAAGCAGGTATCGCGGTAGGTTTCCTCAAATTCCAGATAGTGGTTGTCATAGGTAGAGACAAACCCGGGATAGAGCGTCAATAGCTCACGAGTCGGGAAAAATACTGGTTTTTCTCGGATCCAGCTTTGTGGTAACGACTCGACCTGAACCCCCGATTGGCTGTTGGCTGAGAAGCTGATGCCAATATCGGTGCGCTCATCATCATTGCTGATAAACAACTTGGCTCGCCGATCATCATCCCCAATCACATGATGTGAGGTTAGATTTCCCAGCCTCTCTGGACGTAGCACATTGTTTAACTTCTCGGCACAGCCTTTTTCTAAAAAAGCTTTTGTTGGTTTATTTATTGACCCTTCAATTTCTTTAATTAAATCTTCTCGTTGCCTTTTAAGGCTAAGGCCATAATTATTTTTTGACTGTTCTAAGTGTTCCTTAGTTGAGAGGCTGTCTGCTATCGGTAGCGAAGAAACTATTTGTTCAAACTCCATGATTTGAAAAAATTTTAATTTTGCATCAATTATGTTTATTTTTTCTGCAAGATTATGGTCTGTTATTTTTCGCCCCTGATCCGCACTCACTGCTACTAAGGAATAAAGCGCCTTTAATAGATGTGACTTGCCACAACCATTTTCACCGATGATGACATTCAGATTGGGAGAAAGATGCAGTTCCTCCTCGCGGAACAGCGTAAAGTTTTTTAAGCGAAAACTTTTAATCATCTCATCTCCCCCCATTAATTAATAAAGTTAACATCTTAAAGCACCTGGGCTAGGTTGCCCTTCTCTTCCAGCCACTCACGGCGATCACCAGAGCGTTTCTTGGCCAGCAGCATGTCCATCAGTTGCAGGGTCTCGTCCCCCTCCTCCATCTCGCCCATGGTGAGCTGCACCAAACGGCGGGTATTGGGGTCCATGGTGGTTTCCCGCAGCTGTTTCGGGTTCATCTCACCCAAGCCCTTGAATCGGGTCACCATCACCTTGCCCTTCTTCTTCTCGGCCTCGACCCGCTGCAGCACGCCGTTCTTCTCATCCTCATCGAGGGCGTAGTAGACCTCTTTACCAATATCGATCCGGTAGAGCGGCGGCATGGCCACATAGACGTGGCCCTTGTTGACCAGGGTGCGGAAGTGCCTCACGAACAGGGCACAGAGCAGGGTGGCGATGTGCAGACCGTCTGAGTCCGCATCCGCGAGAATGCACACCTTGCCGTAGCGCAGGCCGCTGAGATCCTCGGAATCGGGATCGAGCCCGATGGCCACCGAGATATCGTGCACCTCCTGGGAGGCGAGCACCTGACCGGCTTCCACTTCCCAGGTGTTCAGGATCTTGCCGCGCAGCGGCATGATGGCCTGAAACTCGCGATCCCGCGCCTGCTTGGCGCTGCCGCCCGCAGAATCCCCCTCCACCAGAAACAGTTCACCCTGCATGGGGTCGGCGCAGTTACAGTCGGTCAGCTTGCCGGGCAGGGCGGGGCCTTGGGTGATCTTCTTGCGCACCACCGTTTTGGCGGCCCGCATCCGGCGCTGGGCGCTGGCAATACAAAGCTCGGCTAGCTGCTCCGCCAGTTCGGTGTTGCTGTTTAAGTAAAGGCTGAAGGCATCTTTTACTACGCCGGAGACAAACGCCGAGCTCTGACGCGACGAGAGCCGCTCCTTGGTCTGCCCAGCAAACTGCGGGTCTTGCATCTTGACCGAGAGGATGTAGGCGCAGCGATCCCAGATATCTTCTGGGGTCAGCTTGACCCCGCGCGGCAGCAGGTTGCGGAACTCGCAGAACTCGCGCATGGCGTCGAGCAGGCCCTGACGCAGACCGTTGACGTGAGTACCGCCCTGGGCAGTGGGGATGAGGTTGACATAGGATTCGGCGAGGCATTCGCCCCCTTCCGGCAGCCAACACAGTGCCCAGTCCACCGCCGACTGTTCGGTGCTAAACGCGCCGATAAAGGGCTGCTCCGGCAGGCAGGTGAACTGCTTGACGGCGTCGATCAGGTAATCCTTGAGGCCGTCTTCGTAGCACCACTCCAGCTTGATGCCGGTGTTCTTGTCGAGGAATTTGATGGTGAGGCCGGGGCAGAGCACCGCCTTGGCTTTGAGCAGGTGCTCCAGCTTGGTGACCGAGAAGCGGGGCGAGTCAAAGTAGCTCGCCTGCGGCCAGAAGCGCACCCGGGTGCCGGTGTTGCGACGGCCACAAGTGCCAGTGATGGTCAGCTCCTGCACCTTGTCGCCCCGCTCGAAGGCGATGTCATAGACCTGGCCGTCCCGGCGCACCGTCACCTCGACCCGATCGGAGAGGGCGTTTACTACCGAAATACCCACCCCGTGCAGACCGCCGGAGAACTGGTAGTTCTTGTTGGAGAATTTGCCGCCTGCGTGCAACTTGCAGAGGATCAGTTCCACCCCGCACACCCCTTCCTCTGGGTGGATATCGACCGGCATGCCGCGGCCGTCATCGATCACTTCGAGGGACTGGTCTTCATGGAGGATCACGTCCAAGGTGCGAGCGTGGCCCGCCAGCGCTTCATCGACACTGTTATCGATGACCTCCTGGCCGAGGTGATTAGGCCGAGTGGTGTCGGTATACATGCCGGGGCGACGACGCACCGGTTCAAGGCCATTGAGGACCTCAATGGCATCCGCATTGTATTGAGTAGACATGGGGGGCCTTGCGAATTGACGTTTGGGGAGAATCTTAACTGCTAGGCGGGGGTAGAACAAACTCCCCGCACCGAAAGCTTGATCTGGAGAAGAACAAGCAGGGCGAGACCACCCTTATTGACTCAAACCTGACTATAACCCGAGAAACCGGACGATCTGGGCGGGGTAGCGCTCGAACGCCACAAAGGCGTGGTTGCCGCCGCACTCCAGCGAGAGGTGGGCGAAGCAGTATTCATCGCGCGCCTTGCGATAGTCGAGCACCTCATCCCCTTGCTGCTGTAAGACCCAAAGCCGCTCGGGGGCCGTCACCGGCACGGCCAGCATCGTTAGCTCCTCAATATGCTCAGGCAGCAGATCGTACTGTTCGCCGCTGTAGGGATTGGTTTGGGGGCCAAGGTAGTCGCAGAGCAGCTCGTGCGGACGCACTGCCGGATTGATCAACACAGCGCGACAACCGTACCGCTCACTGACCCTCGTCGCCATAAACCCGCCGAGGGAGCTGCCCACAGCGCCGAGTTTGAACCCGCTGCTATAACGTTCTTGCAGATTGGCAATGGTCTGCTCGATGGCCGCCCAGGTCGCCGCTGGCGTATTGGGCTGGGCGGGAATGATCGCCTCGATATCGGGCCGATTAGCCGCCACCCAAGCCGCCATCTGCTGCGCCTTGGCGGAGCCCGGTGAAGAGTTGAAACCGTGCAGATAAAGGAGAACCGACGTCATGCAATGCGCTCCTCAATACCCGGTGGCGTTGGGGTCGGGCACAAACTGCCCCACTGGCAGTCGCCATACCTCGCTGGCGATCCGGCCATCGGGATGAAGCGTGAGATAACGCCAGCCGGGACCTGACTCATCCAAGGTGAAACCGTCACACAGCGGTTTGAACTGGATGCAAGTGGAGGGGCTGGCAATCAGTCTTACCCCTTGATGTACCTCGTCAAATTCCTGATGAACGTGACCAAACAGGATGGTCTTCTGTTGCGGATGGCGCGCCAGCACCGCAAACAGCTCATCGGCATTCTTGAGATTGTGTTGATCGAGCCAAGCACACCCCACCGGCACCGCCTGATGGTGCAACGCGATCAGTACATGGCGATCCGGATACTGGCGTAGCGCCTGATCCAGTGCTGCTAATTGATGGTCACCCAGCACGCCATGGGGCTTACCGCGCACTTGGGTATCAAGCAGCAACACTTGCCAGTGATCTCCCACCAGTTGCTTGGCTTCGCTGATCCCCACCGCATGCATAGAGGCTGTCATCAAGGGGGCATCGTCGTGATTACCGGGTAACCAATAGATGGAGCGAGCCAGTGGCAACATCATGCTGGCAAAACGCTGATAAGACTCTGCGCTGTGATCCTGCGACAGATCACCGGTCGCCAAGATCAAGTCATACGGATGATCGTTAATCTGCACCTGCGCTAAGACGGCCGCCAAGCTATCGGCAGTACGGACAGCCAGCAGTTGCCCATCGGCACTGGCGAAGAGGTGGGTATCGGTTATTTGTAACAGGCGCACACTGCCGTCTTGCGCCTGAGGGAGCTTTGTTTCCAAAATCACGCTTCTTTATATCTAGTTAGCCGGAGATATTGATGGGACTGGTGCCATGCCTGAGACAAAATTTCAGCCACTCGGCTAAGAACAAGTTGACCTGCTCTTTTTCATCTCGCTGATGCATCTCTTTATTGGGGTAATCATACCTTGGTTTCAAACGGGAAATCTGTTGCGCCGCACACACTTCCGCCATTCGCACATCATGGTATAGGCGAATCTCTATCCTTGTTTGCAGGTAATCCGGTAACTCAGGATTGTGCTGACTTAACAACACTTGGCTGGTGAAACGGCTATCTGCACTGATCGTCAGTTCAAACTGCAACTCATTACCTACCCGATAACGACGAACCGCCCCCACGTCCCCCTCAGGCGGTAACAACTTCATCAGCGTCATATAGTTGACCTCACAGGTACGCTGCAAGGAGAGCAGGTTGGGAACATAGCGTTTGCTGTAAGGCAGCGACATCGCCATGTTAGCGGTTCGCCAACCAGCGGGCCCGTAGCTCACCTTGATTGAGCGCCAGCCACTGCAGGGCAATCACCGAGGCGGCATTGTCGATGCGCCCCTCTTTGAGCCAAGTGAACGCCTGCTCGCGGCTCACCACGTGTACTCGAATATCCTCCCCCTCTTCCGCTAGACCGTGTAGCCCGTGGGCTAAGCTGGCATCGACTTCGCCGACATAGACCTCGATCCGCTCGGTGCTGCCACCCGGGCTCACCAGATAGCTGATAGCGTGTTCACAGCGACCGACCACAATCCCAGCCTCCTCGACGGCCTCACGGCGCACCACCGTTTCAGCTGTTTCACCAGCATCAATGATGCCAGCCACTAGCTCCAGTAACCACGGGGTCGCGCTGGTTTCGATGGCACCAATACGAAACTGTTCCACCAGCACGATCTGGTCGCGCACCGGATCATAAGGCAGCAGCGCGGCCGCATGACCGCGTTCGAACAGCTCCCGCACGATCGGTCCATTCCAGCCACCGGCAAATAGTTTATGCTGCAAGCGATACCGATTAACTTTGAAAAAACCGTCATATCCAACTGACTTTTCGATGATTTTTACATCATCAGCGGTATAGTGCCGATCATCTGGCAAAGGGGAATGCGACATATTGCGACTCCTGTCTGTTGGCCTTGACGCAGCGAGATAGTCAACGCGAAGAAACACCGACTGGCACGTGATGTGACTGGGCACCAGCTGATAACAAGGGGGGGATTTTAGCAGCCAGTGGCCATTTAGCTAGGCAGAGAGGGAGAAAACTGCACCTAGTTCTTGACCTTCCTCTTGCATCACCAGAGACTCTTAGCGGTAAATTTTTCTTATAGTAGCGCGATTAAGCTGCAATCAAGCTTGGTCGGTGACAATACTTGCCCTCTTCATTTTGTAACAATATGTTGGGTCACTACATAAGGTTAAAACGATCTATGAACAGAACTCTTTTGTCCGTCCTCGTGTTAGTGGGCGTCAGCACACATAGCCAAGCCGAAAACCTGCTTGAAATTTATCAACAGGCTCAGCTTAAAGACCCACAGTTGCAGCAAGCCAAGGCCGTTCGTGATCAAGCGTTTGAGAAGATCAATGAGTCGCGTGCCGCCTTGCTGCCCCAGATCAATCTGGGCGCGGGCCTGAACTATCTTGCCAATAAAAATGACACGCAAACGGGCACCACGGCCAGCGGTAACCTCTCGTTAGATCAGTCCATTTACCGCCGCAGTAACTGGCTCAATCTGGATATTACCGAGAAACAGGCCACTCAATCAGATGTGACCTACAACCTTGAACAACAGAGCTTAATGCTGCGCAGTGCTCAGGCTTATTTCAACGTGCTCAAAGCGATGGACACCTTGGCGTTTGTCCGTGCCAATAAAGTGGCCGTAGAGCGGCAGTTGGAGCAAACCCAACAGCGCTTTGAAGTGGGCTTGACCGCTATCACCGATGTTCATGAAGCGGAAGCTTCGCGGGATCAAGCGCTGGCCGATGAAATCAATGCCGAAAACACCCTAGATAACAGTTATGAGCTGCTGCGCGAACTCACTGGCATCGACCATCGTCAGCTGGATATTTTGAATACCGACCGCTTCAGCCCGCAAAAGACCACGTTTGGTTCCGACAAGTGGTTGGAGCTGGCGCTGGATAAAAACCTGCAGCTGCACAGTGCTCGCATCGCTAAAGATATCGCCAAAGAGCAGATCGATCTGGCCAAGACCGGCCACGAGCCGACCCTGGATCTGGGGGCCGGCTTATCGACCAGTAACACCGATTACAAAAATGATAATGGGCTAGAGAGCAATGCCAACCAAGGCAACATTGGTCTGAATTTAAGACTGCCGCTCTACAGCGGTGGTGCCACCAGCTCACGGGTCAAGCAGTCACAGTTCAACTATGTGGCCGCCAGCGAGCAGTTGGAAAAAAGCTTTCGCTCGGTGCAAAGCGCCGTTCGTTCCTCTTACAATAACGTGAATGCCAACATTGGCTCAGTACGCGCCTACAGCCAATCAGTGATCTCCGCCGACAGCGCACTCAAAGCCACCGAGGCGGGTTATGAAGTGGGCACCCGCACTATCGTCGATGTGTTGGACTCCACCCGCAAGCTCTATGATGCCAAACAAAAACTCTCGGAAGCACGCTACAACTACATTCTCAGCATTCTTAGCCTAAAACAGGCGGCAGGGGTGTTGGAGCAGCAAGATCTGGTTGAAGTCAACCAAGGGCTGACCGCCGCCAGTGGTCAGAGCAACAGCTAACCGTTATCGATAGCTCAGGGTTAAGTGGCCACGCTTATCCCGACCAAAAGCCCCGCTTGCTTTGCAAGCGGGGCTTTTTACTTAAGACATGCACCGCCGTTGACTTGGCAGGCCCGCAGCAGATGAGGCACAACCGTGACGGCTGGTGCGCCACGGGTGAGCTGGGTATTATCGAGACACATTTGCCACCAACGTAGGATGCTGAGGATGCCAACCCAAAAGCAGCAAGCCCGTCAAGAGCACACCGCCTCATATTACGCGGCGACCCGTAACGACTTACAGCAATGGCCTGCCCTGAGCGGCGAACTGCGCGCCGATGTGTGTATCATCGGCGGCGGCTTTACTGGCCTTAACTGCGCCATCAATCTAGCCGATGCGGGTTATCGGGTGATCGTGTTGGAGGCCAACCGCATCGGTTGGGGCGCCTCGGGCCGCAATGGCGGCCAGCTGATTCGAGGCATTGGTCACGACACCGCTCAGTTTGCGCGCTGGATAGGCGAGCAGGGAGTCCGTGAACTGGATCTGATGGGGATCGAGGCGGTGCAACTGGTGCGCGAGCGGATCGAGCGCTTTCAGATCGATTGTGACCTTACGTGGGGTTATTGCGACCTGGCGACCCGCCCCCGCCATCTGGCCGACTTCGAGACTGAACTCACCCATCTAACACACCTTGGCTATCAGCATGAACTGAGGCAAGTCGCGCGGGAGGATATCCATACCGTGGTCGGTTCGGATCGCTACCTCGGCGGGTTGATCGACATGGGCTCCGGCCACCTGCATCCCCTCAATCTGGCACTGGGAGAAGCCCGAGCAGCAGCCAGTCTTGGTGTGGCGCTGTTCGAGCACTCCCAGGTCACCCACATCAACTATGGCAAACAGGTGGATGTCACCACCGCCCATGGTCGGGTTAGCTGCGACTATCTGGTGATCGGCTGTAATGCCCATCTCAATGATCTCAATCCCGAGCTTGGCGGCAAGGTGCTACCGGCTGGCTCCTATATCTTGGCGACAGAGGTACTCGATAGGCGACTACGTCAGCGCCTATTGCCGCAAAACATGGCGGTGTGCGACCAGAATGTAGCGCTCGACTACTATCGGCTCTCTGCCGATGGTCGCCTGCTGTTTGGCGGCGCCTGTAACTACTCGGGGCGCGATCCCAAAGACATTAAAGCCTTTATGTTGCCCAAGCTGCTGCGGGTATTTCCCGAATTGGCACACACAGCCATCGAATTTCAATGGGGCGGCATGATTGGCATTGGTGCCAACCGCTTGCCACAAATTGGCCGCCTCGCCGCCCATCCGAATGTGCTGTATGCCCAGGCTTACTCCGGCCATGGCCTCAACGCCACTCACCTAGCTGGCAAGTTAGTCGCAGAGGCGATCGTCGGCGAGAGCCGGGGCTTTGATCTGTTCAACCAAGTGCCTCACCTCACCTTCCCAGGAGGCCCCACCCTGCGCTCGCCCCTGCTGGCATTGGGGATGCTCTGGTATCGGATGAAAGACCTGCTGTAACGGCAGGTATTAGCAACCCGCTGGCTTTTTACTCACGCGCAATGGCGGCGTAATGCCCGATCGTTTGCCCCGTGCTGGCCAATGCTTGCCACGCATACCGCTGTCTATCGCACTAACATGAATCGCTGAAAAGCACGGCTAAATCCCCCTATTACACTGGCCTTGATGCTGATATTAGCGGGTTAGCCTATATCGATATTTATGCACAGAATTATCAAGCAAAGGCTTGCCTGTGCATTTTTTTAGCGTATTCTTGCGCCCGTTTAGACGGGCATCGGCATGAATATGCAGGTTGACCGGGTTGGGAAATGTCATGTTAAGGCTGTTACATCATGTTGGAAAAAAGTCTGGCCACACCTGCGGTGCATACCCGCCGTAACCTGTTGATGTTCTTGGTCCCGTCTCTGATCGGGATCTTGTTGTTTATGACTCCAGTACTCTATGACGGCAATATCACCATTCCCGTCGCCGTGTTGGCCAAGTTAGTGCAAGTGGTGTTTGCCGACTATTTGGTCGCCGCCGTCACCGCCATCATTACCACCACCATGCTGATGACGCTGGTGGCTTGGCTGTTCAAGCCCGCGCTGCTCGTTCGCCGCCCTTTCCTCAATAGCCTGTTTAATGTCTCCCCTTTTTGGGCCTGCGTGCGGGTGTTGGGCGGCTTTTTCGTGCTGCTGACCTTCTTTCGGGTCGGGCCTGAAGCGCTGTTTTCGGGCGCCACCGGGGGGTTAGTGCTCAATGACCTGCTGCCAGTGCTGTTTTCGGTGTTTATTTTTGCCGGTCTGCTGCTGCCTTTGTTACTCGATTTTGGCCTGCTGGAGTTTGTCGGCACCATGATGACGCGGATCATGCGGCCCGTGTTTCAGTTACCCGGACGCTCTGCGGTTGACTGTTTTGCCTCCTGGCTGGGGGATGGCAGTGTCGGCATCCTGCTGACCAGCAAGCAGTATGAAGGCAAGTTTTACACCCAGCGGGAAGCTGCGGTGATCGGCACCACCTTCTCGGCGGTCTCCATCACCTTCTGTCTGGTGGTGATCTCTCAGGTCAAACTGGAGCACATGTTTGTTCCCTTCTACCTGACCGTCTGCCTAGCTGGCGTAGTCGCCGCTATCGTGGTGCCACGTTTGCCCCCCCTGAGTTGGAAGCAAGATGTCTATCTCGATGGCACCCCCCTGTGTCGCCAGCAAGAAGCGGTGCCAGACCAGCACAGTGTGCTGAGCTATGGCTATCAGCGCGCACTGGCCAAAGCCGATACCATGACTGATTTGGGTGCAGTCGCCCGCGAAGGGGTAAAAAATGCGCTGGATATGGTATTTGGCGTATTGCCGGTGGTAATGGCAATTGGTACCTGCGCCTTGATGTTGGCCGAACACACTCCCGTGTTCAACTGGCTAGGTGCCCCCTTTGTTCCCTTGCTGGAGCTGCTGCAACTGCCTGAAGCCGACGCTGCAGCCAAGACCATCATGGTCGGCTTTGCCGATATGTTTATCCCTGCGGTGCTGGCCTCGACCATCGAGAGCGAGATGACCCGTTTTGTGATTGCCGCCATGTCGGTGACCCAGCTGATCTATATGTCGGAAGTGGGCGCCCTGCTACTGGGCAGCAAGATCCCAGTCAAACTGTGGGAACTGTTCGTGATCTTCCTGCTGCGCACGCTGGTCACCTTGCCGGTTATCGCGGGGGTTGCCCACTTGCTGTTCTGATCACGCCGTCATACTGAACAAGGCCATCCCGCTTGCGGGGTGGCCTTGTTACATTTGAAACCCTTTAACCCGAGCTCTACCCCATTGAAAAATCGGGATATTCCGAGCGCCTGCCCCCATGATAGAGTGCTCCTCTGTTAGCAAATGGTGATGCAATGGAGCGTCTTTATGTCTGCCATCCCCTATTCCGTGCTCGATTTGGTGCCTGTTGCCGAAGGTTCTGTGCCTGCCGAGTCGTTTCGCCGTTCGCGGGATCTTGCCCGCCATGCCGAGGGCTGGGGTTACCAGCGCTACTGGCTGGCCGAGCATCACAACATGCCGGGCATTGCCAGTGCCGCCACCTCGGTGCTGATCGGCCATCTGGCCGAAGCCACCACCACTCTGCGGATCGGGGCCGGTGGCATCATGTTGCCGAACCACTCGCCGCTGGTGATTGCCGAGCAGTTTGGCACGTTAGCTTCTCTCTATCCCGACCGCATCGACCTGGGCCTTGGCCGGGCGCCCGGGACCGATCAGCGCACCATGCGGGCGCTGCGGCGTATGCGCAGTGGCGAGGTGGATGATTTCCCGGCCGATGTGCGCGAGCTGATGAGCTACTTTGGCGACGAGATCGGCGCGGTGCAGGCGGTGCCCGGTCAGGGGCTACATCTGCCCATCTGGCTGCTCGGCTCCAGCCTCTACAGTGCACAACTGGCGGCAGCAATGGGCTTGCCGTTCGGCTTTGCCTCCCATTTCGCCCCTGCCATGTTGCTGCAAGCGCTGGAGATCTACCGCAGCCAGTATCGCCCCTCCGCTCACTGGCCCAAGCCCTATGCGGTGGTCTGCATCAACATGATCGTCGCCGACAGCGAGCGGGAGGCCCGCTTCCAGTTTACCACCGTGCAGCAGCAGTTCTTGCGGCTGCATCGCGGTGATGCGGGCAAACTGCCCGCGCCGGTCGTCCAGCTTGGCGATGAGTGGGCACCCCGTGAGCTGATGGCAATGGAGCAGACCCTTGCCCGCTCTCTGGTGGGTGACCCGGATCAGGTTCGTCACGGTCTCAAGACGCTACTGGCGCAAACCCGTGCCGATGAGCTGATGTTCAACGGCCCTATCGTCGATCATCAGGCCCGGCTGCGCTCTTTCGAGATTGCCGCCGAGCTGATGCAGAGCCTGTAAGCCATGACGAAGCCAACTGTTGCGGTGGATGAGGTGTATTGGAATCCCATGGTACCGGAGCTGTCGGTTACCGATCTGGCTCGATCTCTGGTTTTCTATACCGGTTTGTTGGGCTTCTCGGTCCGCTATCAGCGCGATGACCCTCCTTTTGCTTATCTTGAGCAGCAACAGGTACAACTGATGCTGGAGCAGGTACATCCGGCGGGTTGGCAGGTCGGGGCGCTGGAGCCACCGTTCGGCCGGGGAATCAATCTGCAGATGGAGCTGACCGAGATCCAGCCGCTACTAGACCGCTTGCAGGCCGCCGAGATTGCACTTTTCCGGCAGCCCACTGAGGTCTGGTATCCAGTGGGCGAGATGCTGGCTGGGCAGCGTGAATGCTTGCTGCAAGACCCTGACGGTTATCTGCTACGGTTTGTGCAATATCTGGGGGAACGACCCGCGGATTGATCACGCTGGCGAGCACGACGTAGGATCACGCTAGCAAGTAAAATAGCGTTCATGGGATAGGCTGTTAACCGTACGCAAATAAAGAGGCCCAGCACTTTGCTGGGCCTCTTTATTTGCGGAGCGGGGTAAACCGCTCAATCACGACGCTCTATCTAGCAGGCATAAGTGGGGCAAGGGGTGGCGATCAGGGCATCATCCTCGAAACGCCACAGGGTGAGGCTATTACCCCAGACGCAGCCGGTGTCGAGCCCCTTGATGTCGCTACGCCCCGTATTTCCCATCAATGCTGCCCAGTGACCGAACACCAAGATAGGATCACCTCGATGGTGCTCCCGTTGTTCGAACCAAGGTCGCAACCCTGGGGTCGACTCTTTTGGGCTCTTTTTGCATTTAAAATCAAGCCGACCATCGAAATAACAGAAACGCATTCGGGTGAAGGTGTTGATGATGTAGCGGTAACGCTCAATGCCCATCAAATCATCGCGCCAGCCATCAGGTTGATCGCCATACATGTTATGGAGCAGCCAGCTGTATTGATCACTGCGCAGCAGGCTCTCTACCTCACGGGCGCAATTGCGGGCAGTGCGGGCGTCCCACGCGGGTGAAATGCCAGCATGGATCATCATGATGGGCAGTTCAGGGTGCTCCGCCAGAAGTGGGCGATGGCGCAGCCACTCCAACAGCTCATCTCGATCTGGCGCATCCATTAGCGCCTGCAACCGATCTTTCTTTTTCAGTGGGGCAACCCCGTCGGCAACCGCTAATAGGTGCAGATCGTGGTTACCAAGCACCGTGACGGCGCGATCCCCTAACCCTTTAATAAAACGCAACGTATTCAACGAATCTGGGCCGCGCGCGACCAAATCGCCACAGAGCCAGAGTTGGTCGTGTTCAGGGTTGAACTCGGCAAGATCGAGCAGACGGCGCAGGTCGTCGTAACAGCCCTGGATGTCACCGACAAAACAGTTCGCCATGAAACCTCAGTTGATAATATTGGGAATGGCCAGTGTGAAGGGGGCGATAGGTGCCTCAAACTGCTGGCCTGACTCATGTTGCAGGATATAACACCCTTCCATCACCCCGAGCGGGGTAGCCAATGGCACACCACTTTGGTAGCGAAAGGTCTCTCCTGGCGCAATGACAGGCTGCTCGCCCAGCACACCGGGTCCTTCAACTTCCAGCATCTTGCCGTTGGCATCGGTAATGAGCCAGCGCCGACGCAGCAGCTGTACTGACCCCGGTCCCAGATTCTCAATCTCAATCAGATAGTGAAACAGGTATGGATTTTGGGAGCCCGTCATATAGCTGGGGTATGCTCGGATGAGGATTTGCCGGGATGACACCACCATCAAGCCTGCTGTTGATCTGCCAACCAGTTCGCAATCAGCACGAACTGAGCAAGAGAGAGGTTCTCTGGACGCAAGTTGCCATCAATGCCAAGCGCCGTGAGCTGCGCATCGGTAATAAAGTTGGCAAAGCTATTACGGATGGTTTTGCGACGTTGGCCAAAGCCTTCGGTGCAGACCCGGTTTAGGCAACGAATATCTTTGGCAACGAGGGTCGGGTTCTTGTGCGGGATCAAACGCACCACGGCGGAATCCACTTTCGGCGCGGGTTTGAAAGCCCCCGGCCCCACTTCCAGCACAGGGACAACTTGGCAGTAGTACTGAGTCATCACGCTCAAACGGCCATAGGCTTTGCTACCCGGCCCCGCCGCCAGCCGCAATACCACCTCTTTTTGTAGCATAAAGTGCATGTCGTCGACTCGATCGGCAAACTCGCACAGGTGAAAAATCAGCGGGGTAGAGATGTTGTAAGGCAGGTTGCCGAAGATCCGCAGTGGGCCTTTGCCCTCGCCCATTAGGGTGCCAAAGTCAAAGCGCATGGCATCCGCTTCGATGACGGTCAGTTTATCCTTGAGGGTCGGGTGCTCACGCAGGCGTGCGGCCAGATCACGATCCAGCTCGACCACGGTCATTTTGTCCATCTGCGATGCGACCGGCTCGGTCAATGCGGCCAGACCTGGGCCGATTTCAACCAGATTTTGTCCTGGCTGCGGATTGATCGCCGCGACGATTTGGTCGATCACATAGCGATCATGCAAGAAGTTCTGTCCGAAACGCTTACGGGCCGTGTGGCCCATATGCACCTTGCTGTTTTGTGCCTTACTGCTCATGTCTTTTTTTCTCTACCATCTGGATGGCGTGGTTAATCGCGGTGAACAAGCTGCCCGGATCAGCGAGGCCCTGGCCAGCCAGATCCAGTGCGGTGCCGTGATCCACCGAAGTGCGGATAAAGGGAAGCCCCAGGGTAATATTGACCGAACGACCGAAACCCTTGTATTTGAGCACCGGCAGCCCCTGGTCGTGGTACATGGCCAGTACCGCATCCGCATCCTTGAGGTATTTTTCCTGAAACAGGGTATCAGCCGGTAACGGGCCTACTAGATCGATCCCCTCTTGCCGTAACGCGGCGAGGGCTGGCTCGATGACGTCAAGCTCCTCGCGTCCAAGATGCCCCCCTTCCCCGGCATGGGGATTGAGGCCACAAACGTAAATGCGAGGCTGGGCAATCGCAAACTTAGTACGCAGATCCGCATTCAAAATACGGATCACTTTGCCCAAGCGATCCTCGGTGATAGCCATCGCCACATAGGCCAGCGGGATGTGAGTGGTCGCCAGCGCGACCCGCAGCCCCTCGGTGGCCAGCAGCATCACCACATCGGCAGTGCCCGACTGCTGGGCAAAGAACTCGGTGTGGCCGCTGAACGAGACACCGGCCTGATTGATGATCCCCTTATGCACCGGCCCGGTCACCACGGCAGCAAATTCGCCACTGAGGTTACCGTCACAGGCCCGTTGCAGGGTTGCCAGCACATAGGCGCCATTGCCTTCATTGAGCTCACCGGGCACCACGGGGGCGCCGAGCGTGACTGGACAGAGGGTGAGGGTGCCCGCTCGCTGCGGATAGGCTGGCGCCTTAGCATCATAGGGCTCCAGTGCAATGGTGAGCCCCAGCAGGGCGGCACGCTCGCGCAGCAGCACTGGGTCTGCGATCACCACCAACTGGTGTGGCCAATCCTGCTGGGCAATTTGCAGCACCAGATCCGGGCCGATCCCAGCCGGTTCGCCCGGGGTGATGGCAAGGCGACGGCAGCTCATTAGCTACCTGCTCCTTCGATCTGGATGTAGGCCTCGTCACGCAGCTCATCTAGCCATGTTTGCGACTCTTCCACAAAGCGGCGGTTGTAGATCAGCTGGTAAGCGCGCTGCTCTTGGGCCTTGTCGGTGGCATCTTGGCTACGGCGATCTTCTAACTGGACAATGTGCCAACCGTGAGTGGTGCGGAACGGGGCACTGATCTGACCCGGTTGCAGACGATTGACCATGTCGCGAAACTCCGGCACATAGGCGTTGGGGTCAGACCAACCCAGCTCACCCCCCTGCACCGCTGAACCGGGATCTTCCGAGTGTTTCTCCGCCATGCTGGCAAAGCTGGCCTTGCCACTCTTGATCTCTTGCAAAATGCCATCCAGCATCCCCTTGGCTTTATCTTCGCTGAGGATGATGGAGGGTTTGATCAAAATGTGGCGCGCCTTGACCTCGGTTTGCATCACCTGCTGCTGGCCCTTGGTATCGAATACCTTGATGATGTGCAAGCCAGCCCCAGAGCGCAGCGGACCAATAATGTCATCTTTATTGGCGCCTTGTACGGCCTCCGCCATCAGGGTTGGCATCTCTTGCGGGCTCATCCAGCCCCAATCCCCCCCTTCCAGCGCTTTCGGACCATTACTCTCGGCAATGGCCAGCTGACGAAAGTCTGCACCTTGCTTCAAGGCAGCAAGGATGCGCTCAATTTTAGCTTTGGCTTCATTCAGTTGAGCGGCATTGGGATTGTCAGGCAGTGAGATTTGAATATGACCAATGTGGTACTCGTTCTGCTGTTGTCCCTGCTTTTGCAGCAGTTCGACCACCTGTTTTACCTCCTGCTCAGAGATATTGATGCGGCGACGAACCTGATTGCGGCGCACTTCATTCATCAAGATTTCGCGGCGGATCTCTTCGCGGTATTGGGCATAGGTCAGCCCTTCACTGGCTAATTGAGCTCTTAACTGCTCTACCGTCATCCGGTTATCCGCAGCAATCCCCTGAATGGCTTGCTCTAGTTGGTTATCACTGATTTTTAGGCCTTGACGGTCAGCCAGCTGCAGTTGCAGGCTCTCTTGGATCAGGCGATCCAGTGCTTGCCTGCGCAAAGTGGCATCGTCTGGGAGCGATTGACCGCTTTGCTGAGCAGAGAGTTTGACTTTGTTGACCAAGGCGTCCTGCTGGCTGGCCAGCACGACATCCTTGTTGACCACCGCTAATACCTTGTCCATCAACTCCGGTGCGGCCATCGCTGCGTGGCTCATGGCACCGAACATTCCCGCCGTCAGCAGGGCAATCAGGGTCTTTTTCATATCCATCTCTCAAGGCTGAACCAGTGTCATTACTGGTCTTTCAGATTAAACGGGCGAACATAGGGTAACAGCTCGGTATCCAATGTGACGTTACGGCCACCGGTCCCCACGCTGCCAAGCCCTTTCATCTCAAACTGCAAGCCAATGATCTTCTCAGAAGTGGGGGCCAACGTGACGTTGTCTGGCTGGTTATGCCACTCTAGGCTTAGGTTAATGCTCCAGCAGCAGGAGTCATATTTGACACCGACTTTACGGTCGATGTTCACATCTTGTCTGATATCGCGATAATACCCCGCGTACATCAGCCACTGATCGGCCAACGGCGCCATCATCACCAAGCCTGCTTGGCTGAGGTTTTGTGCCAAGGCAACGTTAGTTGGATTGCGATAATCCAGATTGCCATCCTCGATATAGCGGTAATTCAGCTGGGTAATCAGCTTATCCTTCCGATACTCCACCGCGCCATTGCCTGAACTAAAAGAGCCTGCAGCGGTATCGAATTGAGTGCCCGCATGAGCAAACCACTGATCCGTAATACGGGTATCCCCTTCAAACGAGAGCAAAGAACGCGAGTTAGTATTGGCAGAGTCAGAAGGGTATAAACGAGTCTTTGGTGGGGTTACCTCAAAGGCTTGTGCCAACGCCAGCCGTAACCGTTCATCGCCCACATTGTCGTAAACTCGGCTGGTTAACCCTAAGGTCACTCGATTCGCATCACTGATCCGATCAAGACCGGCAAAACGGCGATCGCTGAACAGGCTGTAGTAGTCTTGACGGGTAGTGGTGGCGTCATAAATACCAATATCATCCTGATTTTTATAAGGAATGTAGAGATATTGAAACTCAGGCTCAAGGGTCTGAGTTCCTTTACCATCATACCAACCCACCGCGCGATCAAAATTGACGCCACCTTTTAACCGAAACGAAGGTAAAACCCGATTAATGGTGCCCTCTTTGAGGGATAAACGACCACTACCTTGGTCGGTAAAACGCACTTCATCGGTTCTCACCAAATTGGTGGGTACCTCTTGGTTGTAGGTGGTCGCCATCAACTTGTATTGGCTGGTGAGATAGTAAGCGGGCGTGTCTACTAGCGGCACCGTTAGAATGGGGGTCATATGTAAGCGGGTGGCCGTGTAGCGCTCCCCTTGCTGAAACCGCGTTGCATTCGCACTGTCATAACCAAACTTGATCAGCTCGCCATGCCAAGCCAGATCAAACCAGTTACCTTGCTGATAGAAGTTGTAGTTGATGCGCGGCAACATCTGATGGGGCAGCAAGGCGTATGGGCTTAAGATCTGGTAACGACGCATCTCAGCGCTGAGGTTCCAGTCCGTTTGGTAGTAACCTGCGGTCAGTGATTGCTGTAACTGGCTATCGACTTGCGTGCCTACCGTGGGGCTAAAATCGTTGAAATAGTTGTAATCGTTGTCGCGCACATGGGTGTAGTCGATGCCAAAGCGCAGTGCGCCGTCCAGCAACGTCGAGCCATGGCGCAAGTTTACTAGGTAGCGATGACCATCTGACAGATAGGGTGAACCTGTCCCCGGGTTGTTGAAACTGGGATTACCCGCATCAAATTGCTTATCGTTGGCCAGATTCTCAAGGTAGAAGGTGCCGACATGGGCGGGGTCCGGCATATAGCGGAACTCCACCTGCTCCATCAACCCACGGCGGTCCATGAACCGAGACGTGATGGTGGCATCGTAATTGGGGGCAATATTCCAGTAAAAGGGCTGGAAAATCTCCATGCCATTGCTGGAACTTTGTTGATACCCGGGATAAAGCAGGCCGGTTTTACGCTCATCTTTAATCGGAAAGTTGATATAGGGGAAATAAAACACCGGATAGTCATAGAGCCACAGGCTGGCGTTCCATGCCTCACCAAAGATCTCTTTTTGGTCGATGTCGATACTGCCTGCTTTGAGGGTCCACACTTCCTGACCGGGGGGACACGTGGTGTATTGGGCGCCTTCCAAGGTAATGTTCTGATTATTGTTGGTCATGGTGACCCGCTCGGCAGAGCCACGCACCGGTGAACCATGTACCTGATAGCGCCCCTCTTCTAGCTCGGAGTCTTTGGTCTTGAGGTTAGACTTGAGGGTCTTGTCACTGGTCACCGTGACTTGGCCGTCATTGTAATAGATGTTGCCAATGGCAATCACATCACGGCTCTTTTGATCAAGCTGCGCATAGTCGGAATCAAATTTACGCACCCCTTGGCGTACCTTCACATCCCCTTCATAAGTGGCCGTTCCACCTTGGCTTGCTTCCAAACGCTTAGCACCCACTTCGATAGGGGCAGCATTGGCATCGGGTGCTGACGCTTCCACTTTGGGTACGTAGTCATAGCAGAGGCTATCGAGAATACCGGTAGCTGGCGGCGGATTGAATGGGGCCGCCTGTGCCATGGTAGAGGTCAGTGCGGGAACCAAGCTGATAGTCAGGGCGATAGGATAGCGGTATCCCAGAGACCATTTTGTCATGTGAAAGACTCGTGCAATCCGTAATAGAGAGGGTTGGCTCAAAGCATGCATTTTACGACAGCTTTCATCGAGTTGACATTGCATATTCGGAAATAGAGAAGGCATCGCTTTGATAGTCAATAGCTTCATTTTTATTCAACTGGCATGGCAGGCCGTGCATGACCATTCACAATTGCCAGCGGGCGAGCCTACCACACTCAAGCTGGCTTGTCGCTGATAGCTAGGCGTTGGATTAGCCAAGCAGGATGGCGTGAGGCTAATCGATAGGGGGTTGGACATCATGGTCACTGCTGGGCGTTGCACACGGGTGCTGGCGTGCGATGGTGCCTTAGCGTTGGTGAGTTGAGGCAACACACACCACCGACCCGCGTTAGATGGGGCTCTCCTTGTGGAGCTCGCCGACACAGTCGGCCAGCGCCAGCACCAGAGCGGATCGCACCATCTGCTCGAGCCGATTGAGCTGCATCTGGTAGCAGGCCCAATCCTCTTCGCTGGCAGGGGGCTCCAGCTTCATCATGCCGCCCAGATTAACCCCGTGCAGGCGGTCGAGCAGATCGCGGACTGGCTTGTCGCTGAAGCGGTAATCCTTGGGGTCGCGCACCAGAAAGTCACGGATCTTGATAGAGGCTTCGATATCCTGATAGCGCTCGACGGAGATGAGGCCGAGGGCGAAGATGAGCTTGAGGCGCACCTCTAGCTGGCCGAGGGGGCCGCTCTGGTTGAGCAGGGGTTCGATGGCGTATTTGACGGCATACTCCTCCTGACGAAACGCGCGTCGCATCAGGGAGTCGACCGCCTCTTCCAGGATGGTCACGGCTTCGAGAAAGAAGCCGCGGGGGCCATCCTGCTCGTTCAGTCGTTCCAGTACTTCATCTTCCTGGTGTGTGGTCATAGGTGCATTGGGTCCAGCTGACAGGGAGAGAGCGGGCCTCTCTCCCGGTTTTTATCATATGGGGCATATTCCCTTGCCATTCAAGCGCTTGGCGCGCTCTCAGTGGTGGCTGAATGCGCCGCAAGCAGGGTCATTACAGGGTTTCGTAACGGGCGACGATGGCGCGAACCACCTCGCTCTCTTCATCCAGTCCGGTGACGTGTGCCAGCGCTTTGGCCGGGCCCAGCTCCGCCAGCAGGGCTTGCAGCTCCACCGCCTGCGGGTCATCGGCATTGCGATAGTGGAGCGCTGCAGCGATCCCCTCCTGCAACTGCTCGTTTGGCAGGCCGTATTCCAGGGTGCCGAGCAGCGGCTTCACCAGCCGATCTCCCGCCGCCAGTTTGCGCAGCGGCTGACGACCGACCCGGTCAATCTCGTCCACCAGATAGGGGTTGGCGAAGCGGGAGAGGATCTTCTCGATATAGGCGGCGTGCAGACGCGGATCGAAACCGTAGCGTTTTACCAGCACGGCACCGCTCTCCTCCATGGCGCAGCGCACCTTGCTGCGGATCACCGGATCCTCGATCGCCTCGCGCACTGTGCGGTAGCCCCGCAACTTGCCGAGATAGGCGGTGACGATGTGGCCGGTGTTGAGGGTGAACAGCTTGCGCTCGACGAAGGCCATCAGGTTGTCGGTGGGCTCCATGCCCGCCACCTGTGGCAGCTCCCCCTTGAACTGGGTCTGGTCGACGATCCACTCGCTGAAGCTCTCTACCGTCACTTCCAGCGGATCATCGTTGGCAGCCACGGCGGGCGGCACGATGCGATCCACCGCCGAGTCGACGAAGCCGATACAGGATTCGAGCGTGGCATGATACGCGACTGGCAGGTACTTGAGTACCTCCTGCTTGAGGTGGCTGGTGCCGCGCACCATGTTTTCGCAGGCGATGACGTTGAGCGGGGTCAGGTTGCCGGCATCGAAGCGGGCTTGCAGCCCCTTGGCCAGGGTGCTGGCAATCTTGTCCAGAATGTTGGGGCCTACTGCCGTGGTGACCAGATCGGCGGTGATGATACGGGCGATCACCTCGTGACCGGCGGAACTGACCGCCGCCACGTTGCGCACCACGTCCAGCTTCTGATCCGCCCCCACCACATGGACCTTGTACTCCTGACGGTGGTTGAGCTGATCGATAAGAGTGTCGTTGACGTCGGCGAAAGTGACCTGATGGCTGGCATCTGCCAGCAGTTTGCCGATAAAGCCGCGACCGATGTTACCAGCACCAAAATGCAATGTTTTCATGATATTAACCTCTTGAACCAAAGACGATGAAAGATGATTACGCAGCCTGTTCGGCACCCAGCAGATCCAGGAAGGCTTGGGGATCCGTGGTGCTGGCCAGCCGGTCGATGAGACCGGGTTCATCCAGTGCATTGGTCAGGCGGGTTATCACCTGCATGTGTTCGTCGTTGCACGCGGCGATGCCGATCACCAGCCGCGCCACCTCATCGGCGGCCTCGCCAAAGGCGACTCCGGCCGGGTACTGGCAGATGACGATACCGGTACGCTTCACGAACTTCTTGGCGGCGATGGTGCCGTGGGGCACGGCGATGGACTCGCCGAGGTAGGTGGAGACCAGCTGCTCGCGCTCCAGCATGGCGTTGACGTAGTCGGGCGCCACGTAGCCACGCTCTGCCAGCAGTCGGCCTGCGGTCAGGATGGCGGCCTCCTTGTTATCCGCTTTCAGCCCCAGATGCACGTCATGACGGCTCAGGATAAAGACCTCGGCTGCTTGCGGCTCGTAGCTGTCGTCGTTAGCCGCCACCAGCAGTTGCGGGTTGGCGACGTCATCGTTGGCGGCGCGGGTCAGGCTTTGAACCAGCTCCTGATAGAGACCGTTGTCGAGGAAGTTGGTGAGCGAGATATGGTGAGCATTCGGCGCATGGCGACGGGCCCGCTCGGTCAGATCCTTGTGGGTGATGACCCAGTCCACCTGATCGTCGAGCTGATCGATGGCGCGGTTGGTGACGCTGATGTCGAGGCCAGCGGCCTGTACCCGCTTGCGCAGCAGGCCGGCGCCCATGGCGCTGGAACCCATCCCCGCATCGCAGGCGACCACAATATTGCGCACTGCCATCAGCTCGCCGCCCGGCTTCTTGGCCGCTGCGGTTTCGGGCTTGCCGCCCTTCATGGCTTTCATCTTACGGGTGGCTTCACCAAGGGCATCGGCCTCGTCGGCTTCCGGCTGCTGGGCACGCACGAACACGGCGGCGACCAGGAAGGAGACCAGAGTAGCGCTGATGATGGAGAGGGCGACCCCGATCAGGGAGGCTTTCGGTGTCATCAGCAGCACGGCGAAAATGGAGCCCGGCGACGCGGGGGAGACCAGACCGGCGTTGAACAGGGTCAGGGTAAAGACCCCGGTCATGCCGCCGGCGATCACCGCCAGAATGAGGCGCGGGTTCATCAGCACATACGGAAAGTAGATCTCGTGGATGCCGCCGAAGAAGTGAATGATGGAGGCGCCAGCCGCAGACTGCTTGGCCGCACCACGACCGAACACCATGTAGGCCAGCAGCACGCCCATGCCCGGGCCCGGGTTTGCTTCAATCAGGAAGAAGATGGAGCTGCCGTGCTCGGTCGCCTGCTGGATCCCCAGCGGCGAGAAGATGCCGTGGTTGATGGCGTTGTTGAGGAACAGGATCTTGGCCGGTTCGACAAAGATGGAGGTGAGCGGCAGCATGTGGTTTTCCACCAGGAAGCCGACGCCACCGGCCAGCACGCCGGAGAGCACCTTGACGAAGGGACCAATCACGAAGAAAGCGAGGATCGCCAGCAGCATGCCGATAAGCCCGGCGGAGAAGTTGTTGACCAGCATCTCGAAGCCGCTCTTGACGCGCCCTTCCATCACTTTGTCGAAGCGCTTGATGACCCAGCCACCGAGCGGGCCGACCATCATGGCGCCCATGAACATGGGGATATCGGTTCCCACGATGACACCCATGGTGGTGATGGCACCGACCACGCCGCCGCGCTCACCGCCCATCAGTTTGCCGCCGGTGTAGCCAATCAGCAGCGGCAGCAGGTAGGTGATCATGGGGCCGACCAGCTTGGCCAAGGTTTCATTGGGTAGCCAGCCGGTGGGGATGAAGAGGGCGGTAATGAAGCCCCAGGCGATAAAGGCGCCTATGTTGGGCATGACCATATTGGACAGGAAGCGTCCAAAATTCTGTATCTTGACTTTGGTATCCGGTGATAACATGTCGGGACCCCGTTTTAAGCCTGTTTGATTAAAAGTGGTAGTTGGCATGGTTGGTTTTGCAGAACCGCCATCCCAGTCGTCTAAGCAACTTCAATCTACCAGTTTGCGATCGAATTGGGCTGAAAACGGGGCATCTTGTGATCTTAATCTCGGTTTACCCCCTTATCCCCCACTATAAGTGGTGATCTCAATCACATTAATCATTCCGGATTTGGCGAAAACAGCACGAAATTGTGTCTCAATGCTATTTTTTTGTGACAAAAATCACTCTTTTGGGTTTCCGGTTACCGTCAAAAAATAAAACATTCGTCACAAAATTTACTTTTGGTATTATTTCGCCCTCATAATGAGGCCGAAATAAAACGCTCATCACTGCCCAATCCCAGATAGGTCGTTGAGCAATAGGCACGCCGTTGATGCTTAGGGGACCTGCGACAGAATGCTGGCCATAGCCAGTGTTGCAACAACACACTGCGCTCACCATCACCGATTAGCCTTACTCACTAAATAGCAGGCGTTTGCAACGCTATAGTATGAGTCGCTCTATCGGGTGCTGGCCGCGACGGCCGCAGTGAGGAACAAAGGCAATAACCTCTACTGTGGAATGCCCCAAAGTAGACAGAATAACCTGCCAGCTTGGATGCTTTGTATAGCGGGTAGACACTAAAGCGGTTCAGTTATCGGTTCGCAGGTTCTTATCAACCCTGCTACTGTCCTAAGACGAATCTCCTATTTGTATTTGAGTTGGTGGGTGTTCTGTGCATCGCTCTGCTCCCCTGTTGAATTGTCTGCTTCTGCTGCTAATCCCCATATTGGTAGCACTTCCGCTCAGTCAGCTACTCGGCAGGCCGCTCGCCCATTACCTGCTAGAGCAGAAGATGGAAGATATCCAGCAGGCGTTGTTAACTCGTCAAATCGAGCTGAATACCGCCCTGCGTGAACAACTCCCCAAATTGACGTTTGATTGCGGTAAGGGGGATATGGCACTGCTCCGAGAGCCACGCTTTTATAACAGCCATTTTCGTTTGTTAGGGATTGAACTGGCCTCCGGTGGGGGTTGTTCAAGCCTAGGGCCTGCCATACCGGCTGCCGCTATCGCTTTTCCTACCACCGCAGAGGATCGCCATTACGGACTAACCGCAACGGCGGCCGGATTTCATACCGAACAGGAACTGGTTGCCTACTTTCAAGTCGGCGGCAATACCATCTATTGGGTGCTTAATAACAGTTGGGTCCATCATCAGCTGAAAGACGCCTGCGCTAACTGCTTTTTTATAGAGTTCATTCCCAAAGATCC
Organism: Aeromonas cavernicola; assembly: GCF_002795305.1. Lineage (GTDB taxonomy): Bacteria > Pseudomonadota > Gammaproteobacteria > Enterobacterales > Aeromonadaceae > Aeromonas > Aeromonas cavernicola. Next base: position 7,929 of record NZ_PGGC01000037.1, on the reverse strand, counting down.
CCAGCTGCACACCCCCTATTTAACGAGGGGAGATCGAAATATTAAACATGAATTGTCCCATCAGAGCCTTAGCCTGACATTTGAGCATCCAGGTAGTGAATTTAAACAGACCCTGTGGGGGGGGATCGCGCTGCAGCGACATGCGGAGCAACAAGCTCATAAGTACGCGGTTTACGCTGGTAGCGCACTGGGTCTCGTGATGCTGACTGGCTACTTGCTGCGGCGGCATTATCGGCGCTCGCTAAAGGGCCTATTACAAACAGGCATAGCCCAACAAGAATTTACCCCGTTCTACCAACCGATCATTGATAGCCGTGATCAACGCGTGGTGGGGTTTGAGGCGCTGCTCCGTTGGCAGTGCATGGGGAATCATGTTCCTCCTGCAGTGTTTATTCGCTATTCAGAAGAGCAGGGCTTGATCCTACCGATAACAGAACAAGTGCTAGAGCAAGTCATCATCGACCTTCAGAAACTGCCTTCGACGCTGTGGGTCAGTGTCAATATTGTGGCTGCACATATTGAACAGCCATTACTGCGTCATCTGCTGCAAAAACACCACTGGCCTTCTCCTGAACGGCTCAATTTTGAGTTAACTGAGCGTAGCCCGATCACTAAGATTGATACTGCGATGAGAGAGATCACTGCATTACAGCAACAGGGTTATCACTTCAAACTTGATGATTTTGGCACCGGCTACGGTGGCTTTTCCTATCTACAACGCTTAGGTATTCGCCAGATCAAAATCGATAAGATGTTCGTTGATACCGTCGGTACCGATGATCTCAAGCGTACCGTATTGGATGCGATCATCGCCTCGGGTCGAGAGTCGGGGATGGAGATGATTGCCGAGGGGGTCGAGACTCAAGAGCAGGTCAAGTATCTGAATCAAAATGGGGTATATCTGCTCCAAGGTTATGTTTACGCTAAGCCCATGCCATTAAGCCAAGCGCTCCATTGGCTCAAACAGCAAGGCAGCTGAGTCGGTCGGCACTGAACCACCATTAACATTTTGCAACAAAATCATCAGCCACTAATGACCCAACACGTTTTATCATAAGGCGTTGCGCCATGGCGCTTAGCTGTTGTGCATGGTATCTATCCCCCACCCAACGATGAGAACCGCTGCCTATGATCTCCTTTATTCGGCAAGAGATTGCCCTGCCCATTGGCCTGCTCAGCTTGCTATTTTTCAAAACGTGGGGGAGTGAACTGCTCACAGAGAGCACCCCATTGGGGATCTATATACCGGTCGCATTGACTCTATTAGCCATCGTGACTTGGGCTATTTTCTCGGTCGTCCGCCACTCAGATGCCCTAGCCATCAAACTGGGTGAACCTTTTGGTACCCTTATCTTGACGCTGTCGGTCATCTCATTAGAGGTGGTGATGATCTCATCGGTCATGTTAACCGGCGAGCCAAATCCGGTGATGGCTCGTGACACCATGTTTGCCGTCGTGATGCTCGTCACTAATGGACTGGTAGGATTTACGCTGCTCTTTGGTGGCTGGCGTTATCACACGCAAAATTTCAATCTCGATGGGGTCAAATCTTATTTAGTCGCCATCATACCGCTGGCATTGCTGTGCTTGGTGTTACCCAATTTTACCGAAGGGGGAAGTATTGGTGGGATGTCTCGCGCCATGTCGTGGATGTTGATTATTATCTCTATCCTCCTCTACGGGGTCTTCTTGCTAATCCAAACCCGCAGCCACAGCCACTTTTTTGTGGATAGTGACCATGAAGACATAGCAGAACATCATGGTCCATTACAGAGCAACGTCTACCACACCTTGCTCCTGCTTGCATATCTGGTTGTGGTGATCTTACTGGCTAAAACCCTAGCTATTCCAATTAATTATGGTGTACAGGCGTTGGCAGCCCCCGCCGCTCTCGGTGGCTTTATCGTCGCCTCTATCGTGCTAGCACCTGAAGCGGTTGGCGCCATCAAAGCCGCATTCAATAACCAGCTGCAACGAGCCATGAATCTCTATTTTGGTTCCGTATTAGCCACTATCGCACTGACGGTCCCTTCAGTGCTGTTCATTGGCGCCATACTTGGGCAAGAAGTACGCCTTGGTCTTTCCAGCGCGGATATGGTGCTCCTCATCACCACATTAATGGTATGCAAAGTCACCTTTAGCAGTGGCCGTACCCATGCACTACACGGCGCCACTCATCTGGTACTGTTTGTGGTCTACCTGTTCTTGATGTTCGAACATCCCTAACATGACAAGGCCCGTGTCGAGCATGGGCCTTGGTTCAGCTTAACTATGGCGCGCGATCTCGCTCCTGTGCCCGCTCCACCAGCGGTTCGGGCAAGCTCTTGGTCACCTCCACCCCCAGCTCGCGGAAACGCTCGACCTGAGCGATCAGGTTGCCACGGCCATTGACCAGCCGCCCCATCGCCTTGTCGTAGCTCTCCTGAGCCTTGTGCAGGCTGCCACCCATCTGCTGCATCTCCTCGACAAACAGCCGCAGCTTCTCGTAGAGACGAGCGGCCCGCTCGGCGATCTGGCGGGCATTCTGGTTCTGCCGCTCGTAGCGCCACAGGTTTTCGATGGTACGCAGCGCCACCATAAGATTGGTAGGGCTCACCAGCAGGATGTTGTGGTCAAGACCATAACGCACCAGCGAGGGATCCGCCTCCAGCGCGGTGAAGAAGGCGGGCTCCACCGCCACAAACATCAGCACATAGTCGAGGGTGCGTACCCCGGGCAGCTGTTGGTAATCCTTGCGGCCCAGCTCGCGGATGTGGTTGCGCACCGAAGCGACGTGCTCCTTGAGCGCCACCGCCCTCTCCAGTTCGTCATCGCTGTTATACCAGCGCTCGTAGGCGGTCAGCGACACCTTGGCGTCGATGATGATGTCCTTCTCCTGCGGCAGGTGAACGATCACGTCAGGCTGATAGCGTTTGCCCTTATCCACCTCGATATTGACCTGGGTGTGGTACTCGTGGCCCTCACGCAGGCCGCATTCACTCAGGATCCGCGCCAGCACCACTTCACCCCAATTGCCCTGCTGCTTGCTGTCCCCCTTGAGGGCGCGGGTCAACGCCGCAGCCTCTTCGGTCATGCGGGCATTGAGCTCGGCAAGGCGCTCCAGCTCGAACTTGAGGCTGTGGCGCTGGGCCGTCTCCTGGGCGTGGGTCTCCCCCACCTGACGGCGAAAGCCCTCCAGCTGCTCCTTGAGCGGAGTGAGCAGCAGATCGAGACTGTTCTGATTTAACTCACGGAAGTTGCCCGAGTTTTTCTCGAAAATCCGATTGGCTAGGTTTTCAAACTGCTGACTAAGGCGCCGCTCCGTCTCCTGCTGCAATTGCAGTTTTTCTGCAGCGGCCAACCGTTCACTACGCAGGGTCGCTTCCGCATCCTTGAGACGGGCGGTGAGCTTGATGAGCAGGGTCTGCTGCTGATCAAGCTTCTGCTGGCTCTGCATCCGCTCATGCTGCAGCTCCTCAACACGCTCTTGCAACGCCTGATAGCGCTCTTGCACGAGCAGCAGATCCTGCGCTTGCGCCGTGCTGTTGCGCCGCCCGATCAACCAGCCGATACCAAGCAGCAGCAACAAGGCTGGCAACAAGATGACCCACAGCCTCGGGTCAATCATTTACGGCCTCGTTGGCGCAAGAACAGCACAAGGTAGCGGTTAGCCAGCAGCCAAAGCAGCACGTACACAAGGTAAGCAGCCAGCACCAGCCACTTGTGGCTGTTGACCCCAGTATCGAGCTCGACAAACGCAATACCTTGAATACGACAGTAGCCCCACATCAGCAGGGGGAAGATATACAGCAGGGATGCCCGCCAGAGAAATAGCCACATATGTTTATTTCAACCACCAGAAAGGACCCGCCTAGCTTACACAAGGGCGACAGCCCTTGCGATCCTGACGGCTAGGATTCTCCGGCTGACCGGCAAAAATATCGGGTAGCTAGCTGCTTTTGGCCGACCCAGCCCCACCGACCATGACGGTCAATTCGATAAAGCGGCCACCGCTTCGTGCTCAATGCCTAGCAGATGACACAAACGAGTTGGGTCTCGTACTGCATCCGCTAGGGTATATTCACCCAGCACCTCCAAAAAACCATTCATGGCGCGCCGCAAAATCCCCTGAATACGACAGCCACCAGACAGGCAGCACTGCTCGCGTTTGCAATCGACTGGGCACAGCACATGCTCCATATCCATCACGACATCTCGCAAATTGATCGACACGGCTGAGCGCCCGAGTCTTATCCCGCCATGCTTGCCACGTATTGTCTCGATGTATCCTTTGATACCGAGCTGATGCACCACTTTCACCACGTGGTTACGGGAAATGGCAAACGTGTCGGCCACTTCGGTGATAGTAGACAGGCGATCAGCTGGCTGAACAGCCAAAAAAGTCAGGGTACGCAGGGCATAGTCGGTAAATCGTGTCAGTTGCATGGTCGTACTTGCCTCTATGACGACAAATCAGGATTCAGAGCGACAACACTGAGCCAAGCGACGGGAACACCACAGGATGACGACTGCAGGCCGCCGCTTAAATAGCGTTGGGTAGGGCAAGGTTAAAAGCAGTCCCACTGGGTGTCGATGCAGAGACGCATAAATCGACACTTTCTTTGATTGATCGCAAAATAGCGGAGAGATTGTCGCGCCGTTAAGCCTCATTGAGGGGAAAAGAGCTGGCCCCCGGCTTCATCAGCAAGATAAAGGAGGGCAACCATGGCGACGACGGCCAGCTGCCACCCTCATGTATCGCAAGGCTGCGCAGCTGCGTCGAAAATAGCAGAAGACCTCAATAAATCGGCAGTTCTACCCCAACCAGTAGCTCGTCGATACGCGCCTGGCTAGGCTGCTGCATCACGTTCTGAATCACCTCTTTGGTAAGGTGGGGCGAGAAGGAGCTGATGAAGTCATACATGTAGTTTTGCAGCAGAATGCTCTTGCTAAAACAGATCTGCGCTGGGCAGGGTTTGAACAGGTGCTCCAGATTAATAGAGACCAGCCCCGGCGTATCGTTGTCGTTGGCCACTAGCGAAGCGATGATCCCGATGCCAAAACCGAGCTCAACATATCGTTTGATCACGCCTGCATCCATTACCGTCATGTAGTAGCTCGGCGTCAGGCCCGCTGCTTGAAATACCTCATCTTGCACCTGACGGCCGGTGGCGCCGCTTTCGTAACTGAGGATCGGATACTGGCAGAGCTGCGCCAGCGTTGGCTTGCTGACCTTAGCCAACGGGTGATCCTGCGGCACCACCAGCGAGAGAGTCCAGAGGTAAGCAGGCAGGGCAATCAGCTCTTTATCGAAACCAATTTCATGAGCCACGATAGAAAAATCGGAGTACCCCTTACTGATTTGATCTTTACTCGCCGACATCACCGGATGGAGGTGGAACGAGATTTTAGGGTATTTCTTGGTGAAGTAGGTGACCGACTTGGGCAACAGATAGCGAGCAATGGTGTGGGTCGTATGGATATTTAGGGTGCCCACAGTAGGATCGAGATACTCGCGAGAAATCGCCTTGATCTTGCTCTCTATATTGAGCATCGCTTCGGCGCATTTGATGATCTCTTCGCCGACGGGGGTGATGCGGTGCAGATGTTTGCCACGACGCTCGAAGATCCGCACCCCTAACTCACTCTCCAGCAGGCCGATTTGCTTACTGACCCCTGGCTGGCTGGTATAGAGGGCATCGGACGCCATCGAGACATTCAGGTTATGGTCTCGGATCGCGATCAAATACTTCAATTGCTGTAGTTTCACGAGGTCACTCTCTCAGGCTTAGTGTGCTCCAACCTCGGTGGCTCAGACAGCATTGGCTCGAGCAGATAGGGCATGCAAACCAGATAAACGGGCCACCACAGAGGGTGGCCAGTGTAACACCTGAACCCAACATTGCAGCGCTTAATCCTTAATTTCGTTACAAAATTTAGCATTTGACAGACGCACTGACTATCAGGATAAGGCCTCATCAATAGGCACAGGCAAAATGCCGAGAAACTGTAACAGCCACTGCATCATGGTGGCTGAATCCACCTCCCCCGCTAACGAAGAGAGGCTGCTCTGGTAACGCTCGACAGGCAGCAAGGCTCGCCGTCGTTCAATCAGAGCCCGATTGTATTCCACGGTAAACTCAGGATGTCCTTGGATAGCAACAATGTGATTTCCCTGTAAAAACATAAAATTGGGACAAAAATCATTGCCCGCCAAACGGGTTGCTCCCGGCGGCAACTGAGTCACTTGATCCTGATGGCTGGCTAAAATACGGATCTGCGCCAACCCGGGCTGCATCCAATCATCGCTTGCTAGCATGGGATGCACTGCCACGCCCAACCCCCAGCCCTTGGTCGACTTCACTACCTCGCCACCCAACGCCTGGGCAATGACCTGATGGCCAAAACAGACACCGGCCAGTTTGACATCGGCATCATGTGCTTGGCGGATCCAACCGCGCAGCGCTTCAATCCATGGAATATCGCTATAGGCATCGTGGCGCGAACCGGTGATAAGCCAAGCGTCGCACTCATTTAAATGCTCTGGCAATTCACCATCAAGAGCTGACCACACCCGAAATTCCAGCTCGGGGGCGAGGGCCGCAAAACCCCTGATAAACATCTCGGAGTAAACAGGGCCAAAGCGCGCCGCTAGGTCGGAGTCGAGCCGATCACAATCGAGAATTCCCAGTCGCATCTGTTGTTCCTTCACAACATTGCCCCCGCCGATCAGCATGAGCGGCGGGGGCGAGGGTTAAGCCATGATAGTGAACCGAGGGATCACTTCATGGTCGGCATCGCGAACTCGGGCCCGCTGCGCGCACTCTGCGGCCAACGCGCGGTCACCGTTTTCATCTTGGTATAGAAGCGTACCCCGTCCGGCCCGTGCATGTTAAGCGGCCCGAAGATTGAGCGTTTCCAGCCACCAAAGCTGTGAAAAGCCATCGGCACCGGAATAGGCACGTTCACCCCTACCATACCGACCTGCACCCGTGTCGTGAAGTCCCGCGCGGTATCACCATCACGGGTAAAGATGGCGGTGCCATTACCATATTCGTGCTCGTTGATGAGGCGCAATGCAGTCTCATAGTCGGGCACTCGCACAATCGACAGCACTGGGCCGAAAATTTCCTCACGGTAAATCCGCATCTGTGGGGTCACCTCGTCAAACAGACAGCCACCGATAAAGAATCCGCCCTCGTGCTGCAGCGTCCGGCCATCGACCCGCAGCCTAGCCCCTTCCGCAACCCCTTGATCCACATAGCCACGTACCTTGGCCAAGTGCGCTTGGCTGACCAGCGGCCCCATCTCATGCTCTGGCGTGTGGCCAAGACCGGGGCCGACTCGCAGTGCCGCCACCCGTGGTGTCAGCTTGGCCACCAAGGCATCGGCGGTGGCCTCCCCCACCACCACCGCAACCGAGACCGCCATGCAGCGTTCACCCGCCGCGCCATAAGCTGCCCCCATCAAGGCTTCTATCGCCTGATCAAGATCCGCATCCGGCATCACCACCATGTGGTTCTTGGCGCCGCCCAGCGCCTGCACCCGCTTACCATGAGCAGAGGCGGTGGCATAGATGTACTCTGCGATAGGGGTCGAGCCGACAAAAGAGACCGCGCCAATGCGAGGATCGGTCAGCAGCACATCGACGACCTCTTTATCGCCGTTCACGACGTTAAAGACCCCATCTGGTAGGCCCGCTTCTTTGAGTAACTCAGCCATTCGCAAAGAGAGTGACGGGTTCTTTTCAGAGGGCTTGAGAATAAAGCAGTTACCGCAGGCAAGCGCGACCGGAAACATCCACAGCGGCACCATGGCAGGAAAATTGAACGGGGTGATCCCCGCGCAGACCCCCACCGGTTGCATCACCGAGTAGCAATCAACCCCGCGCCCCACGTTGAGAGAGTGCTCGCCTTTTTGCAGATGAGGAATACCACAGGCAAACTCCAC
>NZ_PGGC01000036.1 GCF_002795305.1 Aeromonas cavernicola | reverse complement strand
GGCGGCCCGTTGCTGCAACAGCGATAAGTTGTAGCGGGCATCGTGATGATCAGGCTGCTGATCGTCGAGGCCGATGGGGCTCATCCCGCCCAAGCCCTTGAGCACGCGCCCCTGCTGCGACGCTTTGCGGTGGGCAGGATCACCGTCAGCCGAGTAGACAGCGCCAACCAGCAGCTGACCCGCTGGCAGATCCCGTTACATCTAGCAGCAGCATCCCCCTCCCCAGGCCGCTCATCAGCAGGACTGCGCATTCCCCCTCTGGCGGTGGGTAATCAGATGACCCCCGCCATCACGATCCCCGCTGCGGCGGCTAATACGGGAACCCCTGATGCGCCCCCCCATTCGACCTTATCTCCCCTTGCCCTGCAGGCAAACTTGCTTCATCAGGGGCCGCTGTATCCCGGCCAGCCAGTTATCTATCAACTGGTCGCGTGGTTGCCCACTCATTTGGCCGACACCCAGATCAGCGAGCCCTTCTCGCCCCATGTCACCCTGCACCGCCTCGGTGAAGATGAGTGGCTTGCCCCCATGACCCCCAATATGCCGGGCCGCCTGACACGCAGCTGGTTATTGCAAGCCCACCGCGCAGGAACGTGGCGCCTTGACTCACCGCGCCTGCAAGGGGCCTTGCCACAGACCGATGGCACCTTACATCCCCTTTTCGCTCAGGCGGCCCCATTGACCCTGCACGTCGCCCCAGCACCACAGCAACCAGTGGCCAGTCGCTTGCGATTGCAGCAGCATCTTGAACCCGCCGAACAGGGGCTGATCCACGAGCCGTTGATCCGTACCGTGACCCTGATCATGGAGGGAGGCGATGGCCGTCAGGTGCAGCTGACCCCTGTGCTGAGTCGTCCGTTACCCGCAGGGATCAACGCCCATCCCGATGGCGAGCAGCAACAAGAGCGGTTTTTGGCTAACGGCGGCTTGCTGTTTGAAAAGCGCTGGCGGCAAACGCTACTGGCTGACCAACCCGGGCAATACCACCTCCCCGCGATTGAGCTGCCTTGGTTTAATACTCAAACCGGCCAAGTTGAGGTGGCCAGCCTGCCTGCTCAGGGCGTCCGGTTTAGTTCCCCCTCTCCAACGCCAGATCCTACCACCGGAGCCGCAGAGCACGGCGAACGTCTGTCTTGGGTACTGCTGGCCCTGCTCCTGCGGGCAATTGGCCAGCAGGGGCCACGCTGGTGGCGCTTCTATCAATTGAGCCGCGCCCTGCCGTGGGCCTGCGCCGACCACTGCCGCTATCTGGTGCTGCGCTGGGCGCAGTACCGCTGGCCGCCACCGATGATGACCCTGAGCCAGCTGCCGTGTGGCCAACACCCCGAGGTGGCAGCTCAGTTGGCCGCCCTCGACCGCGCCTGTTTTGGCCCTCTCCCCAGTGGCGATGACGGCTCATGGCGCAGCTTGGCCAGCCCCTTGGGGCGTGAGGAATCATCAGTGATTACCTTGCTTTGCCGGCTCGTTTTGGGCAGGCTCGCGGTGCCTGCGCGCTGAATGCTCAGTGGCAGAGCGCCTATTCATCCACCCATGTGCCTCCCGTGCACCTATCAGGACAGCCAAGATGGCAGGGCGTTTTTTCAAAAAAAGAGGGGCAAATGGTCAGATCGCGGGAAATAATCCGGCCACATCGCCGGTCTATGTCGGTATGGCTGATAAACAAACCAAATTTGTGGCACTGGTCCATGCGCTGCACGGCGATCTTTACCGCTATAGCTACTGGTTGACCCGAGATGCTCAGGTCGCTGAGGACTTGGTGCAAGAGACCTTCCTGCGCGCTTGGAAGGCGATTGATACCCTGCAAGACGATAAGGCAGCCAAAGGCTGGTTAATCACTATCCTGCGGCGAGAAAACGCCCGCCGCTTTGAACGTAAGCAGCTTGAACTGGTGGATCTCGATGATTTTCCTCAAAGCCATCCAGATCAGTTGCACAGCGAGCAAGAGATGGAAAATGAGTGGCTAAGGCGCCATATTGCCCGCTTACCCGCCCAGTATCAGGAGCCTTTGCTGCTGCAAGTGCTGGGGGGATTCAGTGGGGAGGAGATCGCCGACCTACTCGGCCTCAACAAACATACCGTCATGACTCGGCTGTTTCGCGCCCGTAATCAGTTAAAAGAGGCATTGGAGCAAGCCAAACAGACAAGAGGACACGGCCATGGATGAACTGGAATTTCGCCGCAACGCCATGATCACCCCCGACGACCAGCAACCTGATTTTTTGGCGGCCGCTGGCGCAAGCCCCCATAGCCGTGCCCATCTGGCAGAGATGAAGCAGCTCGACCATGCGATCCAAAAAGCCATTAACGTAGACCTACCGGACGGTCTGGCCGAACGGATCTTGTTAAAACAGGCCCTGCTGCAAGACGATCACGCCGAGCATGACCCACCAATGGTGGGGGCTCGCCAGCCCACCGCCCCCAGCTGGCGCCAACTCGCCATTGCGGCCTCGATCGCCTTTATCCTAGGGATGAGCACCCGCTGGATCGAGGGGCTAGGCTCGCCCACCTTAAGCTTGGCCGATGTCGCCATGGCCCATTTACATACTGAAGCGCCGTTTATTAGCCGCCTTGATGAACGGGTCAACCTCAGCGCCATCAACGCCAAAATGGGGGCCTATGGCGCAACGCTACTGGGAATGGGGGGGCTTAAGGTAACCTATGTCAACCACTGCTCGTTTTATCAGGGTCCGGCGCTGCACATGGTGATGCAGGGGCAAAAGGGGCCGGTCACGCTGTTTTTAGTGCCCAAGCATCTGCCACTGACGGTGCCAGCAACCTTTGCTGAGGGCACATTAAAAGGCGAGATAGTGCCGCTAAAGGGCGCCAATATGGTGCTGATTGGTGATCGACAGGAGCCACTGACCCCCATGGCTGACCAACTGCAATCCCGTTTGCACTGGTCGATTTAATCAGCCTGCACCCACACCACATAATCACTTAAAGAACAGGCCATTGAGCTTACAGGACACCTGTCTATTGTTTTTTCATGCAGTGTCGTCACTGATTACTGATAAGAACGCCATAAATGACAACAGTATTTTTGTGATATAGATCGACTTTTATGCTCATAGATCAATCTCATATCATCAAAATTGATGACTTAAACAGCAATTTAAAACAAATGATTAACAGCCCTGTCACTTTTATGTATTCTGATGAAACTGGTCTGATTTCTTACCTCCCACCAGGCCCATAGAATCACGCCAGCATTAATAGGTAATAAGCTGAAATAACAACGGATGTTGGCGTCTTTTGCATCATACCGCGAGTGCCGTCACTCCGACAAAAATCTGCCTACAAGAGAGAATTCTATGACGACATCAATGTTCAAGAAGAGCCTGATTGCCGCTACCATTGCGCTGGCTACTAGCCAGGTGAATGCAGCCGCGTTTCAGTTAAATGAGCACTCAGCCTCGGGCCTGGGCCGCGCATTTGCAGGTGAAGCCGCGATCGCCGATAACGCCGCCGTATTAGCGCGTAACCCCGCTGCCATGACCACCTTTGATAAGATGGCAGTCTCTGTCGCGGGCACCTATATCAAGCCAGACGTGGACGTAGAGGGACGCATCGCAACACAGCTGGGTAATGTTCCTGCCAGCGAATCCAGTATTGCGCCTTCAGCCTTTGTACCTGCCGCCTATTTTATCCAGCCGCTCAATGATCAATGGGCTTGGGGGATTGGTCTTTTCTCCAACTATGGCTTGTCGACTGAATACTCCAAAACCTTCCCAGCAGGCTCTGGCGCGGGTGATACCGAGCTGATGACGCTTAATATCAACCCCAATCTTGCCTATCGTATCAATGACAATTTCAGCGTCGGGGCGGGTATTAATGCGGTGTATGGCTCGGCTGAACTCAACCGCTATGCCGGCCTGCTAGGCCCGGCGATTGGCCAAAATGCAGACACTCGCTTGGCACACCTCAAGGGCGACACTTGGGGCTTTGGCTGGAACGTCGGTACCCTCTACGAAGTTAACGAAAACCATCGATTTGCTCTGACTTATCGCTCTCAGGTCGACATGAGCTTTGATGGCGATTTTCAAGGGGCAACCTCGCTCAACCGCACCGTGGATGGCAACCTGAAGCTGGACCTGCCTGCCCAGGCTGAGTTTGCAGGGTATCACCGCTTAAACCCGCAGTTTGCCGTGCATTACTCCGTCAACTGGATCGACTGGAGTGCGTTTGAAGAGCTAAAAGCGACCAGCAGCCAATGCCGTGCTGGCGTATGTCTGCAAAAAGATGAGAAGTTTAAAGACTCGCTGCGTTATGCCATCGGCGGCACTTGGTATATCAACCCATCTTGGGAAGCGCGCTTGGGCTTTGCTTACGACAATACACCGATTGAAGCTGAGTACCGCAGCCTCAGCATCCCTGACTCCGACCGGATGTGGTACAGCACAGGGGCAACTTACCATATCAACCCTGATATGAGCTTGGACTTCGGCCTGACCTACATCGACGGTGAAGAGGTTGATGTGAGCGAAGGTCTGCGCAGCCACACTGATACCCTGCGCTGGAGAGGATCGTCCCACGGCAATGCATTCCTTGCCGCTGCTGGCTTCAATATGCAGTTCTGATAACCGACTGCGTCTATCAGTCGCAGACAATCAGTAACAAACAGCCCAGTAAGCGTTGCTTACTGGGCTGTTTGTTTGGCAGGAGAAACAATAAAAGCGATATCTATCAGGAGGATAACGTTACATCATCCGCGCTACAGAGGGTGAACGCCTCAGTAATCGTCCTGCTGCTCCGCTTTCAGCCGTGCTTGACGGGCAAGTGCCTCCTCTTGCGCGCTCTCAATCTCATGGAGCACCGAGTCAATGTTAATCACGCCGCCCTGCTCCTCAAATAATCCGCTCAGTTCAGATTCAGGAGTGAGCTTGCCATCTTCAAACAGAGCCCACATCTCCTTGGCATAGGCGGTCTTAAGTAACTCGGGGGCATACATGCCGTAGTAGTTACGCATGTTATTCACGTCCCGTTCCAACATAGCCTTAGCCTGATTATTCGCCGCAGCATCGACGACTTGAGGCAAGTCGATAATCACGGGGCCCTGTTGATCGACCAGCACATTAAATTCTGATAGATCCCCATGGATAAGACCGGCGCAGAGCATACGCACCACATAACGGATCACCTTACTGTGATCGATGAGCGCTTGCTCCTGAGAGAGAGCCACATCGTTTAAGCGGGGAGCAACGTTACCATCCTCATCGGTAATGAGCTCCATCAAGAGTACGCCGTCTAGGCAGACATAAGGCTGGGGTACTCTTACTCCCGCCGCCGCCAGCTTGAATAATGCATCGACCTCGGTATTTTGCCATACCTCTTCATGCTGCTTACGGCCATATTTAGACCCTTTCTCCATCGCGCGGGCACTGCGGCTATTACGCACTTTACGCCCTTCTTGATAGACCACCGCCTGTTTGAAGCTACGCTTAGCGGCTTCTTTATAGACTTTGGCACAACGGATATCGTCACCACAGCGCACCACATAGACGTCGGCCTCTTTGCCGCTCATCAACCGGCTGATGACATCATCAACCAGGCCGTCATCAACCAAAGGTTGGATTCGATTTGGAATTTTCATGACCGCCCTTTTACCCTATTTCCATCTTGGAAAACAGCTTGCTCCTGATCTGCTCGCCTATTTTTCATCTCAGACAATCCATGTTCCCCTCTGTTGCACTGCATTATATTGCCACACGGGTTCGCCAAGTACCTCCACTGTGGGCTGTCGTTTCCACAGTCTCGGGTCGCTTAAGGCTCTGGTGGTAAGCCTTGGCGAATCCGCTGGATCCCTGCTTCGTAAAAACCATCCGGCCCCACCTGATGCTCGCCTGTTTCAAAAATCTTGAGAAACCACATGTACTGCTCTGGATGACGCGCAATTTGCTGCTCAACCATCAGATTCATGGTCCTGACATCGGTCATCAGCTCATCGGTAGGATAAGGAGCAAAAGGCGGCTCAATCTCAAGGAGATAGCAGCCCTGCTCTTCATCATAACTCGCCAAGATGGGGATCGCTTTTGCCCCCGTGAGTTTCACTAATTTGGGTAAGGCTGGCAGGGTGGCTTTCGGGTGCGCAAAGAAAGGCACAAAAACACTGGCTTCACGGCCATGGTCTTGATCGGGTAAATAAAAAAAGCTATCACCGCGGCGCAGGGCTTTTATTGCAGGTTTAATCCCAACACTGCGTTCATAAATCTTACCGCCCTTGGCTCGTTCGCGGTTGATATACCAATCGAACAGCGGATCTTTTGGGCTTTTCATCATGGTGCACATGGCCAGCCCTTTATTGGTCAAAAAACGGCCTATGGTATCCACAGCCCAGGTGTGGGGAACCACCATGATCATGGCTTGTCCAGCCGCCTGACCTGCCGCTATGTGCTGCCAACCACTGACCTTAATGCGCTGATCAAGATAGCTGTTGCTACGCCACGTCAGCTCGCCAAATCCCATGAAGGTTTTAAGGCCAACCCTGATCGACTTGAGGAGTAAGGCCTGACGCCCCGCCTCATCTAACTGAGGAAAACAGATCTTCAGATTGGTCTGGGCAATATACGCCTGCTTCTTTGATACCTTCAGTAACAGCGGAGCGAGCCAGTTAGCAAGGCGATCTCGTAACGCCACTGGGATAAACGCCAACAGGGACAGTAAACCCAGAATAAGCCAGCTTCCCCAGCAACGGGGATGAAGTAGGCGAATATGAAATGAAGTATCAAAAACCGGATCATGTGCGGACATGGCTGCCATCAAGTCATCGAAAGTAAACGAGTATTGTAATTATCCTGACGTTTTTTTCTACCCCGTGGGCATCCAAGAGGCCCATATCATGATGAGAAAAAACATAATAAAAATGGCCCGTTAGGGCCAGATTCATAACAAAGTTAGGTTGCCTTATAGATTAGGTGGCAGACCTTTTCTAATTCGCTTTATACCGGCCTCATAACGCCCGTCTTCCCCTTGCAGTCCCTCTTGGGTATCGAAAATTTTGAGGAACCACATGTATTGAGTCGGGTTGCGCGTCAGCTGCTGCTGCACCGTCTGGTTCATCCGGCATGTATCAGCGCAGAGCTCTCCCGTGGGATAGTTATCAAACGGCGCTCCAATTTCTAATCGGTAGCAGTGCTGTGCTTCGTCATAGCACGCCAATAACGGTATCGCTTTCGCTCCGGTTAACTGCACTAATCGAGGCAGCGCGGGCAAGGTCGCCTTGGGGTGGCCAAAGAAGGGGGCAAAGATACTTTTTTCAGCACCATGATCTTGGTCTGGCAGGTAAAAAAAGCTGTATCCACTTTTGATGGTGCGAATGACCGCTTTGATCCCCGCGCTACGTTCATAAACACGGCAACCGTTACGCGCACGCGCACGATTTAAATACCAATCAAACAGGGGGTTACGGGCCTGTTTCATCATGGTGCACATCGGCACCCCACGTTGAGTAAAAAAATATCCTGCAGCATCAACGGGCCAGGTGTGGGGCACCACTAGGATCACTGGACGCCCAGCAAGCCGCTCTGCTTCAACATACTCCCACCCGCACACCTGCATTCGTCCCATTAAGTAGTTGGCACTGCGCACACTAAACTCACCAAATCCCAGCAGACTCTTTAGGCCAACACGGATAGAGGCGAGCGCGAGCGCATCCCGTTCACTTTCACTTTTCTCGGGAAAGCAAAGTGCCAAATTAGTGCGGGCAATGTAGACCTGTTTTTTCGAAATCCGAAATACCACTGGTGCCAAGAGATCGGCCAAGCGATCCCGCAGACGGACCGGCACCCATGCCATTAACAATAAAATGCTGAGGGCAAACCAACTGAGCCAATAGCGAGGACGCAGAAACTTAACCTCAAACGAGGTAGCAAAAACAGGATCATGGGACGACATGGATGGGAGATAAGTAATGAAAGTAAAATGAGAGGATATTGTAATCGTACTGACAGGTAATACCAGTAAAATCCACCATAAAAAGTGTATCCCCCAGTAGGGGCCCACACGCTCATTCAGCCGTGATTTATAAAAAACCCCAAGTAAACAGACTCCTTGGGGTTGTTGCCGTAAACAGCTTCATCACTCAATTCACATCACCTAGCCATTGCTCGGCAGAGTGATGTCCATGTCATGAACGCTTATCTAGACGATCGCATTAACAGGCAGGTTTACCGGTTTTAAAGTTCACCGCACCCGCATCTAGCAACACTTTCACCACCTCTAGGTCGGGGCTGCGAGAGCAAGCGTATGTCAGCGCATTGTGACTCTGGTCAAGGGGTTTACCCACATGATCAATTTTCGCACCTTGAGCAAGCAAATATTTCACGGTATCAACGCGGTTATTACTGGCAGCGACCATCAACAAGGTCTCACCGTCAGACTCAATCATGTTTACGCCATCTTTCATACTGCCGATAACCAGCGGGTATACTTTTTTAACAATATTAACGTTCTTACCTAATACAGCAGATTTCAATACGTTATAGACATCGGATTTATCTGTGGCGTAAAGATTCGCCCCCTTACCAATTAAATAATCAACGATATCTTCGTAGCCAATAAATGCAGCCCAGCCCAGAGCGGTTTGCTCTCGCGAACCAGTGTCTTTTGCTTCAATATTTTGCCCTGCAGCAACCATTTTCTTTACTTGCGCTAAATTGCCTTTCTTGACCGCATCAAACCATGCCGCATCAGCACCAACCGAGGGGATATAAAATACGCGGTGCGCCAAACGTGATGAATTGGCAATATCACGCATTTCAGCATAATCCAACCGATAATCTGCCAAGTTGAGTGGGTTGTTTTTATTGACCTGTTCGATTTTCAACTCTGCTGCATTGACCACGCCAGTAGTCATCAATGCGAGCAATCCAACTGAAAGTATTTTTTTAGTAACCAGCATATATAATCTCCGTTTGTTATAGCAAGGATTAGGAACCAATATAACTAACAAAGTAGTTAGCCATTTAAATATAACAGCAATTATCTACCTTTGTATTAAAACGTAAAAACAACAATTTTCCGGCAGAAAAATTACTATTAATCGAATATCAACACAAGCAGAACCACTATTATTTCAACCTAGTCAGACGATCAGCGGACGCAATCTACACCCAGCATTGCGATGAATAAGAATCAGATGGATATTGGCTGAACACCTGATGAATAACGTGCTAGCAAGCACCCGACTTAAATAAGCATGCCAGTAAAAAGTTATTTTACTGAAATGAGATAAATTGTATTTTGCGCTATATTCACCGCATACAACTAACGTTAATTAAATAACAAACGAACAACAACGCCAATCCAATAAAAATATTAATAACTCATTTTACGATCACCACACACACCGAAAATAAAGCAGGAACCATGTCTGAAAATATAATTGCGCCCCCCTTCGTCAATACCCTTTATACCGTGGTATCAGCCACGCTTGCCAAACGACGGCTAACCGCTATCATGGTGGCTCTTTTTCACTTGAGGTGTTATTGCCCATCATGGACTGTCCCCGACGTCGCTCTGCGTTGCTTCCCATCAGAATGTATCTTTTCTTGCTCAATCAGCGCCTCTGAATAACGCCATCCCTGTTCCTGCGGCCCTTCTATGCCGTGTTCACATCTGGCTTATTGAGTTATTGAGGTCATCCTATGGAATTGCTGCTAGACCCTCACATCTGGGTCGGTCTGTTTACCCTGATCATTTTGGAAATCGTACTGGGGATCGACAACCTGGTCTTTATCGCCATTTTGGTGAAAAAACTCCCCCCCGCACAACGAGACAAGGCCCGCATCATCGGCCTCTCCCTCGCGCTATTGATGCGCCTTGGTCTGCTCAGTGTGATGTCGTGGCTGGTCACACTCACCAGCCCTATCCTGCATCTTTGGGAGCACCCTTTTTCCGGTCGAGACCTCATCTTAATGGGGGGTGGCCTGTTCTTGCTGTTTAAAGCAACCTCTGAACTCCATGAAAGGCTCGAAGCCAAGCCCCATGACGATGGCCCCCTGGGTGCGTACGCCAGCTTTGGGGTGGTGATCGCCCAGATCCTGGTGCTGGATGCGGTCTTCTCACTGGACTCTATCATCACCGCTGTCGGCATGGTCGAGCAGCTCGGGGTGATGATGGCAGCCGTCACCATTGCCATGATCGTGATGGTGTTGGCCTCCAAGCCCCTGACCCGCTTTGTTAACGCCCACCCCACCGTGGTGGTGCTCTGTCTCAGTTTCTTGCTGATGATAGGTTTTAGCTTGGTGGCAGAAGGGTTTGGCTTCCACATTCCTAAAGGCTACCTCTACGCCGCCATTGGTTTCTCGGTATTGATTGAGTTTTTCAACCAACTCTCCCAGCGCAGTGCTCAGCGTCATGAAGCTAAACTGCCGCTGCGCGAGCGCACCACCGCCGCCATTTTCCGGTTAATGGGCAGTAAGGCTTATCAGCCACGAGAAGATGACGATCTGGATGCACCCACCGTCGCGCCACTCAGTTTTGGTGAAGAGGAGCGCTACATGGTGACGGGGGTACTATCACTGGCCGAGCGCTCGATCCGCACCATCATGACGCCACGCTCAGAGGTGGCGTGGATCGACATCAATGACCATGGTGATGCGATTCGTGCTCAGCTACAGCGCGAACCCCACAGCCTGTTCCCTATCTGTGACAGAGATCTGGACGAGGTGATCGGGGTAGTCAAGGCGCGCGATCTGCTGTTTGCCTTAAACGAGGGGCAATCACTGAGTGAGCTGGCCAAACAGAATGACCCCATCATCGTGCCGCAAACCATCAACGTGATTAAGCTCCTGGCGGAGCTGCGCAAGGCGAAAGGCAGCCTGATTTTGGTGGCTGACGAGTTTGGTGTGATTCAGGGGCTGGTTACCACCCACGATCTGCTGGAGGCCATTGTCGGCGAGCTCCCCGATGAGGATGAAACCCCGGATATCGTGCGCGAAGGAGCTGGCTGGCTCATCAATGGCAGCACCAACATCCACCATGTGGAGCAGGTGCTGGAGCACGAGGGGCTGGTGAGCGATAGCGATGAATACGTGACCCTTGCGGGCATGTTGCTCTCCCACTTCGGCTCTCTCCCGACCCTAGGCCAACAGCTGCAGTATCAGCAATTGTGCTTCGAGGTACTGGATGTGAGCGAGCGCCGGATCGAACGGGTACGGGTCACCCCCATCACCGGTTAATCCAACCGACTCACCATGAGGGCCAACAGGGCCCTCATGGTTGTTGTCCCCCCCGCCTAGTTGTGCCTATCGAGATTGGTTCACTGCGCTGCGATCTGCCATGACAGCATGGCGAGGCAGGACAAGCCTGCTCTTTTTTGCCATAATGCCGCCTCTTTTCACCCTGACCGAGATCCCATGACTGACGCTGTTGACACCCTCAAAGGCCGGTTTCGCGGTTTTTACCCCGTCGTCATCGATGTTGAAACCGCTGGGTTTAATGCCAAAACCGATGCCCTACTTGAAATCGCGGCTTACACGCTCCAGATGGATCAGCAGGGTTGGCTGGTGCCCGACCAGCTGTTTCATTTCCATGTGATGCCTTTTGAAGGGGCCAATTTAGAGCGCGCGGCGCTCGAGTTTACCGGCATTGATCCCTTCAACCCGTTGCGCGGTGCTGTCAGTGAAAAAGAGGCGCTCACCGAGATTTTCAAAGGCATCCGTAAAGGCATGAAGGAGAGCGACTGCAATCGCGCCATCATCGTGGCCCATAACGCCAACTTTGATCACAGCTTTGTCATGGCTGCGGCCGAACGAGCAGGGCTCAAGCGTAATCCGTTTCACCCCTTTGCGACCTTTGATACCGCAGCGCTCTCTGGCCTTGCCCTTGGTCAAACTGTACTGGCTAAAGCGTGCCAAAGCGCGCACATCCCGTTTGACAATAAAGAGGCACACTCAGCCTTGTACGATACAGAACGCACCACCTTGCTATTTTGTCATATCGTCAATCGCTGGAAGCGCCTCGGTGGATGGCCCCCTCCTCAAGTGGATAACGACTCACCCGCCGCTGCGGATGCCGCCCCCCCCTCACCCTGACAGGCGTGACAGTTATCCACCCAACAGGGCGGCCGACAGGCCGCCCTGTTCACTTTACAGCGCGCAGTGGGGTGCGTTGTCCACATTGGGATAAGTAGCGAATGTCCTGAATTTTCACTCGACTTTTGGTTCATTTTTCGCAAACTAGCAGGCTTTCACACGATATACGGCAACAATACTCTTTAAGGAAATCGAATGAATCCTGTTGTTATCGCGGTCGGGCTAATGCTAGTGCTCAGTCTGCTGCGGATAAATGTGGTGGTCTCGCTGGCCATTGGCGCCATCGTGGGCGGGCTCGTCGGTGGGCTTTCACTCTCTGAGACCCTCACCACCTTTAATGGTGGCTTGGGTGGCGGCGCCGAGATTGCCCTCTCTTATGCCATGCTAGGAGCCTTTGCCGTTGCCATTTCTCGCTCCGGTATCACCGACCTGCTGGCCCGTAAGGTGATAAGCCAGCTCGGTAAAGATGCTAGCAGCGCGCGCGTTTTGTGGGTGAAGAGTCTACTGCTAGGGTCAATCTTGGCCGTGGCTATCTCCTCCCAGAACCTGATCCCCGTTCATATCGCCTTTATCCCCATCTTGATCCCGCCGCTGTTACACGTTATGGCGCAGATGCAGATTGACCGCCGTCAGGTTGCTTGTGTCATCACTTTTGGCTTGACCGCAACCTATATGCTGCTGCCTGTCGGCTTTGGTGGCATCTTTTTGAACAATATTCTGGCCAAAAATCTGATTGATAACGGCGTCGCTGTCGAGCTCGGTCAGCTGCCGCTCGCCATGGCCATTCCGGTGGGGGGCATGGTGTTAGGATTGCTGGTTGCCGTCTTTATTAGCTACCGCAAGCCGCGCCAGTACGATCTGGCAAAAATTTTGGACGCGGAACCCGAAACCGTTGCACTTAATCTGACCCATATCTGGATTGCCTTGCTGGCCATTGGTGTGGCGTTGGGCCTGCAGCTCATGACCGACAGCATTGTGCTCGGGGCGCTCGCTGGCTTTGTGATCTTCACCTGCGGGGGGGTGATCAAGTTTCGTGAGAGTCAGGATGCCTTCACCCAAGGGGTGCGCATGATGTCGCTGATCGGTTTTATCATGATTTCAGCGGCAGGATTTACCGCCGTGATGAAAGCCACCCACGGGGTCGATAGCTTAGTTCAGTCCATCACCACCGTGATCGGCGACCAACAGGGGCTCGCGGCCTTTTTGATGCTGCTGGTTGGCCTGTTAATCACCATGGGGATCGGCTCATCCTTCTCTACCGTGCCAATCATTGCCACCATCTATGTGCCACTGTGCCTGCAATTGGGCTTCTCACCGATGGCGATCATCGCCCTAGTGGGCACCGCTGGCGCCCTCGGAGATGCGGGCTCTCCTGCGTCAGACTCGACCTTGGGCCCCACCTCTGGACTTAATGCCGATGGCCAACATGACCATATTTGGGACAGCGTGGTACCGACCTTTATTCACTACAACATCCCGCTGATGATATTTGGCTGGATTGCCGCCATGGTGCTGTAAAGCTCAACGCCCCATGCTGCCCAGTGATGCCAGTCAGGAACCTGACTGGCATTTTTTATCTTCCCCATCGGGCTTAGCTCGCTGAGCGGATACCCATCTTGAAGCGCCGCGTCGCTCATCCCTCTCTTTACGTCACGCGGTGCTATCGCGACGTGTCTTGACCTATTTCCCTATCACCGCCAGCTTAGGAACGCTGCCAGCGACCCGCCAAGGGTGATAAGATGCCAGCACGGTGATGCCAGTAACAACACACCGTCATCATCAGCAAGGTGGCGACATACGTGCAGCTGCGGTGAGGACACACGGTTAACGAGGGTGTGTCCGGCGCCTCGTAGGCACACGGTTTCGTCAACTGGTTTTCTCGTTCACGTTTTACAGGGGCATACCATGGCGCAAGAGACCATTTTCAGCAAAATTATCCGCAAAGAAATTCCTGCCGACATCCTTTATCAAGACGATCTGGTCACCGCATTCCGGGATATCCAACCCAAGGCCAACACCCATATTCTGATCATCCCCAATGTGCTGATCCCCACTGTCAATGACGTAGAAGCGGAGCACGAACTGGCCCTTGGCCGGATGTTCACCGTAGCCCGCAAGCTGGCCAGCGAGGCGGGCATCGCCGAAGATGGCTACCGCCTTATCATGAACTGCAACCGCCACGGCGGGCAGGAGGTCTACCACATCCACCTGCATCTGGTCGGTGGCCAGCCGCTGGGGCCGCTGCTCAGCCTGTAATGACTCGCCACGCCTCACACTGTCGCAGTGCCCTGTTGCTCTGCGGCGCCCTGCTGTTGCTGGGAGGCTGCGCCTCCCGCTGGCAGGATATATTCGTCTCCTACTCTGATCAGATGGTGCCCCTGCGCAACCAGCTGCTGCTGGGCCATGCCGCCGAGGCGCTGCCCGAGGTGCGCGACTCCGCCCTTGGCGATGACACCTTTGTCCTCGATCGGCTCGAACAGGGGCGCATTGCCTGGCTGGCGGGTCAGGATGCAGGCAGCAAGCAGGCGTTCAGCGCCGCCGACAGCCGCCTTGAGTGGGAAGCCGAGCAGGCCCAATACCGGCTGAGCCACGGGCTCGATCAGGTGGGCAGTCTGCTCAGCAACGATCAGTCGATGGCCTATCGTACTCCCGATTACGAGCGCACCATGCTGCACCACTATCTGGCCCTCAACTACCTGCAACGGGGAGATGCCGATGGCGCCCTGGTGGAGGTACGCCGCGCCAATCAGGTGCAGGAGCAGGCGCTCAAACGTCGGGCTGATGAGGTACGCAAGGCAAAAGACGAGAACGACGACACCGCAGCAGATCGTGATACCGAAGGGGAGATGCGCCAGCTGATGTCGCGCGGCGCACCGGATCTCGACCGGTTGATCGGCAAGGTCAAAAACGGTTTTCAGAACGCCTACACCTTCTATTTTTCCGCCGTGCTCTATGAGGCGGCCGGGGATCTCAACGATGCCTGGGTCGACTATCAGCGCGGCTACCAGATAGCGCCGGACAACCGCAGCCTGCAAGATGCCTTGCTGCGACTGGCACAGCTGCGTGGCGCACCGGACGAGATCCGCGCGACCGAGAAAAAGATAGGCCGCAAAGCGCCACCACCCACTAAAAATCAGGGCCAACTGGTGGTGCTGTTTGAAGATGGTTTGATCCCGGCGCGGCGAGAACTGTTCCTGCCGCTGCCCATCTCCACCTCTCGCGGCGATTTTCGCACCTTTACCGTTGCCATCCCCTATTACGATAATCGGGCCAGCGAAACTGGCCCGCTGACGGTGGAGGTCGGCAAGCGGGTCGAGCAGACCAGCGAGCTGGTGCGACTGGAAGCACTGGCCGCCAAAGATCTGCAAGAGCGACTGCCGGGGATGCTCACGCGCCAAGCGCTGCGACTGGTAGCCAAAGAGCAGCTGCGCCGCAGCGCCGCCAAAGAGGGGGGCGATGTAGGCAATATTCTGGTGGGGATCTTCAACACCCTCTCGGAGCGGGCCGATACCCGCAGCTGGCTGACGCTGCCAGCGCAGGCATCGAGCTGGCAGGGGATGCTGCCTGCGGGCGCTATCCAGCTTACGCTGGGCGCGGGGGCTGCGCAGCGGCAATTGCCGCTAACCATTAATAGCGGCCGCACCACCCTGGTCTGGGTGCAGCGCCTCGGCGCCGGTTTGACCACCCGGGTGATGCCGCTGTGAGCAGACGGCCAACGCAGATGAACGAGACGATTCACGGGCGAGCTCAAACGCTACCCCACTCACCCCATTAAGGAGAGCAAGATGAAAGCATACGGGTTGGCCCTCGGGCTCGCGCTACTGCTCAGCGGCTGCGCCACCAATACCTCCGGCATTGCGCTCTATGGCCCGGCGGGCGGCGCACCCACGCAGGAGCAGCACCAGAATGTCAATGTCACTCTGACTGAGCTGAGCCGCCGCCAGCAAAACGGCCTGCTACAGGTCAATGTGGCTGCCGCCAGCACCCAGCGCGGCGATAACAAGCTGCAATATATGTTCTATTGGTATGATGAGGCTGGTCAGGAGGTCGCCAGCGATGGCCGCGGCTGGACCCCCATCAAGCTGCATGGCTATCAAACCCGCACCCTCTCGGCCCTTGCGCCCAGCCCAGCGGCGCAGGGTTACCGGATTTACCTACGTGAAGTGATTGAGGAATCCAACTGATGAAAATGAATCATGCCCTACTGATCCTGACCGGCACCCTGCTGCTGGGGGGCTGCTCCAGCACCACCGTCAGCTATGGCGATCCTAGCGAAACCGAAACGGTCACCGTCGATTACGGCTCAAGCGATCTGCAGGCCATCGCTGACAAGATGGCGGACTCAATGCTCGCCTCCCCTGCTACCCGCGAGATCACCGCAGGCGGTCGGCCGGTGCTGTTTATGGACTCCATCCGCAACAAGACCGCCGAGCACATCGATACCGAAGCCATCACCGATACCATCCGCACCAAGTTGCTGCGAGCTGGCACCTTCCGCTTCGTCGACATGAGCAAGGTCGCGACCGTCAAACAGCAGCTCGAATACCAGCAGAGCAGCGGCATGGTGGACCCGGCCTCCATGGTGCGGCTGGGCAAGCAGACCGGTGCCCGCTACATGGTCTATGGCAACCTCAGCAGCATCGTCAAAGACAATGGCAAGGTGAAGGATGTTTACTACCAGATGACCATGAACCTGATGGATCTGCAAAACGGTGAACTGCTGTGGGCCGATCAGAAAGAGATCCGCAAACAGGCGAAAACGTCCACCTTTGGCTGGTAACGTGGCGCAAGATCCCGCCGTCCACGCCTTGTTGACAAGCCTGCCGCCACCTTGGCGGGACGGGACCTTAACCCCCATCATGGCGGGATTAACCAACCGCAACTATCGCCTGCGCCTCCCCTCGGGGCGCAGTTATTTTTTACGCCAAGGCCACCCACAGCCCCAGCGCTTAGGTATTGATCGGGCCACCGAATGGCAGCTCTACGAAGGGGCGATGGCCATGGGGCTCGCCCCCCCTTGCCACTATCAGGATCCGCTTGCCGACCTGCTGTTACTGACATGGTGCGATGAGCCAACGTGGCAGCAAGCCCCACCGCCACGCCCAGCACAACCGGCCCTGCTCGCCAGTGCCTTGCTCACGCTGCACCGCCTACCGTTACCCAAGGTGGTGATGGCGGTGCGGGCTCACGCCGCCGCCTATCGGGCGCGACTAACCGCCCCCCCCCACTGGTTGCCGGCGCTAGAACGCGGCGTATTGGCCAGCCATGAACCTAATAATGACTGGCGCCCTTGCCACCATGATCTCAATCCAGCTAACTTGATGGGAGGAAGGCCTTGGATTATTGATTGGGAGTATGGGGCCGCAGGCCACCCGGGGTTCGAGTTGGCAAGCATCCAACGCACCCATGGTTGGCAACCCAATGAACGAGAAGCGCTGGAAGCGCACTATCTGCAAGCACAACCTCGTCACCTGCGGATCCCATTTCAGAGCGAGGCTTTTTTACCCTGGGTCGACTACATCGCCCTGTTATGGGCCCTGCTGATGGCCGAGCAGCAACCACGCTGTGATTATCAACAGCTGATAGATAGCAATCGACAACGACTGGAGTAACCGATGACCACCACCCTGTCTTGGCGCCACCCGCGCACTTGGAGTTTGTTACTCATTAGCCTGCTGTTGGTGGGCTGTTCGACTCGTTTTATCTACTACTGGCTCGATACCGCCATCGCCTGGCAACTCGATGAGTATTTCTCGCTCTCCGCCTCGCAGAAAGGACTTCTTAATCAAGAGGTTAATGGCTTGATGGCATGGCACCGTCAGCACGAGCTACCTCGCTACGCCAGTGACCTCGATACCTTAGCCAAAGCCGTGGCAAGCCCGATGAGCCCGGCTCAGATCAGCACCAATCTGGATGCGGTTCAGCAGAGCCTGACCCGCACCTTGGAAAATACCATTCCACGAGCCGTGCGACTGGCCAGCACCTTGAGTGAGCAGCAAGTGGCACGTTTTATGGGTGATCGCATCAAACGTCAGCAAGAGCGCCAACAAGCCTTTAGCCAAGAGCCTAAAGCGAAACAGCTGGCGGAGTTTCGCGACAAGATGAACACACGACTCGAGTTCTGGATTGGTGAGGTCAAACCAGCGCAAGCGCCGCTGATTGCCCAGTGGGCCGAATGGCAATACGAATTGATGCCGCCGTGGCTTGAGTTTCAGGAAGCGTGGACCATGGAGCTAGACCAACTGATGAAGCAGCGCCAAAGCCCCGATTTTGCTCAAGCGCTGACGGCGCTGTTAGCCGAGGGGGACGGCCTCATGGATGGCCGTTTTACGGGGTATACCGAGCAGTCGCGCCAGCGCACCATTAATTGGCTGAGCGCCATGAGTCAATCGCTAGACATCAGCCAACGGGCCCATCTCTATAGCCTGCTCAAAGGGTATGCCAAGGATTTCCACGACATGACCCGCAGTTGACGCCACCATGAGGCGGCCCCATAGATAGCAAGAAGGGGATAGCACGCAGGTGGTTGGCAGTGTCTCATACTGCCTACCACCCCACGGGGCAGCATCATTTTTGATTCGTATCGGGATGTGTGGTATTTTCCACCACTCATTTTGATGGAAGTAGCGGTTTGCACCTAATCAAGCGGATTGCGTTAGTGCTGATAACGTTGGTTATCGCCCTCACCTTACTGGGTGCCAGCGTAAACATGGCTGACACCACGACGCCCGCCGGCACGCAAACTCACAGCCAGAGCCAGCTCGATACTCGCCATGACAACCTCGTCAAATTTATCGGCACGCAGCAACAGCACCTGTTACGGCTAGAGCAAGCACTACGCGGCGATAACCACGCCAACGATGCCCGCTATGAGCTGGTTCAGAGTTGGTTTAACCTGACGATCTTACAGCTGTTACTCGGCATGTTGCTGCTCATCCCCCTGCTGTATCACAAGCACTATTTTCGCGACTGTTTCGCCACCATCCATCGACGGCGTTTACAACGCCAGCATCTACAGTACCGTTTTAGCCAGCGCACCCTGACCGCCTAACTCGCTAGCGCGGGTTGGCAGGTGGCGATGGTTCACTCATCGGTTAACCCCCCCCCCCCTTTTATCTGATCGTTAGCCACTCATGGGTTCGAGTGGCCTAGCGCTGCTATTGACCGTCCTATTCTGAGGCGCGGGCGCTCGCTGAGCACCGCTACCTTCTCTTGTCAGAGGCTGTTTTGCCATGAGAAAAAAACGTTCTACTCCTCTTAATCGCATGAAGCGGTGGCAGTACGCATTGCTGCTATTGATGTTGTTGACCTTCACCTTTTACTCGCTCCCCTCCTTTTTCGGCGAGCAACCCGCAGTGGGGCTATATGGCCAGTACGGACTCACCGCCGCGCAGCAACAGCGCTTGGCCGATCACCAGATAACGCCACTTAAAGCCATACAGCAGCAAGATAAGCTGACGTTGGTGTTAGCTAACCAGCATCAGCAGCAACGGGCCAAACAGCTGCTGGAACAAGGTGATCTCGGCGACACCACCCTGACCTTGGAGTTTCACGCCAACGCCCCCAGCTGGATCACCCGCCTCGGCGCTGACCCTATTAAGCTGGGACTGGACCTGCGGGGCGGCTCCCAGCTGCTGATCGGGGTGGACGTCGATTTTGTCATCGACACCCAGACCAACAATCTCCTAGATACCCTGCGCAGCCGCTTTCGTGAAGCCAACCTGCGGGGTGCCACCATCATGCGTACCGCACAAGGCGCGCTGGCCGTGACCCTGCCGGTGGGCGCCGCACCGGATCGCTGGCTCGCCATCATCAACGAGAGTGCTGGTACCCGTCAGGATCAGTGGACGCTGATCCGCTCCGGCAATGAGCTGAAACTGGTACTGAGTGACGCTGAGCGCACCCTGCTGGTCAACAACGCCGTGACCCAAAACCTGTCGATCCTCAAGAAACGGATCAACGAGCTCGGCATCGTCGAAGCCTCGGTAGTCCGTCAGGGACAGGATGGTATCCGCATCGAACTGCCCGGCGTCCATAACCCCAAGCAGGCAAAAGAGGTGATCGGTGCCACCGCCTCGCTGGCCTTCTATGAAGCCAAAGCAGACAGCCACTTCTATATCGCCGATCGCAGCGGCCAGGCCATTGGCATGGCACGCAAGCCGGTACTGAGCGGCGAGCACATCGTCGATGCCCGCGCCAACATGGGCGAGATGGGCCAGCCTCAGGTCAATATCGTGCTCGACACCCTGGGTGGCAGCAAGATGAACCAGTTCAGCCGCCAGCATGTGGGCAAGCCGATGGCGACCGTCTTCACCGAATACAAGACCAATACCCAGGGCAAGCTGCGGGCCCAGAGCGAGGTGATCAACGTCGCCACCATCCAAACCGCCCTTGGCAACCAGTTCCGCATCACCGGCATTGGCACTGTGCCGGAGGCACAAGAGCTCGCCATGCTGCTGCGCGCCGGCGCCCTCACCGCCCCCCTCAGGATCCTGGAAGAGCGCTCCATTGGCCCAACGCTGGGGCAGCAGAATATCGAGGCCGGCGTCACCGCACTCGCTTTCGGCATGGCGGGCATGATGCTGTTTATGCTGGCTTGGTATCGCAAGTTCGGCTGGGTTGCCATCACGGCGCTGGTCGCCAACCTGTTGATGCAAGTCGGCATGCTGGCGATGCTGCCCGGCGCCGTGCTGACCCTACCGGGGATCGCCGGTCTAGTGCTGACGGTGGGCATGGCAGTGGATACCCATGTGCTGATCTTCGAGCGGATCAAGGATCGCCTGCGAGAAGGGGGCTCACTGGCCAATGCCATCGACTTTGGCTATCGGTCCGCATTTAGCACCATTTTTGATGCCAACATCACTACCCTCATCTGCGCCGTGGTGCTCTACGCCATCGGCTCAGGGCCGCTGCAGGGCTTCGCCATCACCCTCATTCTGGGTCTGCTCTCCAGCATGATCACCGGGATCTGGGGCACCCGCGCCATTATCAACCCCCTGTGGGGACGCAGCAACGAGCGCACGCTGAAGGTTTAACGGGACTGGCGTTTAACCAGACCCTCGTCCCTCTGAACAACGGCATTGGCAGCGCCATCGGCCATGGATATGGCGCCGTGGGCAGGCCAATGCCAACCCTTTTTATTCGACGTGGGGTGACACGTCGTGATGGGTCAACCGCCTGATGCGGGGTGGCCAAGGAGAACATTATGTTGAGAATGATCGTTGCCATGGGGCTGACCCGTTGGCGTTATATCGGCCTGTGGGCTTCCATCCTGCTGACCGTGGCCAGCGTGGCGATCTTGCTGGTAAACGGCCTGGCACTGGGGCTCGATTTTACCGGCGGGACCTTACTCGAATTTCAGATCCAGACCCTAAAAGAGGCCCATGAGCTCAATGCCATGTTAACTGCCCCGCTCGCTGGGGCCGTAGAGTTAAGTTCGGCGGGTGTGCCCGGTGAGTGGCTGATAAAACTCCCGCCCCAACAACTCCCGTGGGCGGCGGCCGATCTTGCCGCCATGCTCGGTCAACAGCTGGCCCTGCCCGTTGAGCTACTGCGCACCACCATGGTCGGCCCGCAGGTCGGGGCTGAGTTATTTGAGCAAGGTATGTTGGCCATCCTCGTCGCCTCACTCGCGATGTCGGCCTATCTGGCATTTCGCTTCGAGTGGCGTCAGGCCATCGGCATCCTGCTGTCGGTGGTCCACGACGCCATCGTGGCGCTGGGGCTGCTGTCACTCTTTCAGATCGAATTCGATCTGAACATCATCGCCGGTTTGATGGCAGTGATCGGCTACTCCCTCAACGACAGCATCGTCATCTCGGACCGGTTGCGGGATCTGCTGAGCTCGCGCACCCAGATGGGGATCCACGCGTGCTCTGATGTGGCCATCAAGGCGACCTTCAGCCG
The DNA here is from genome assembly GCF_002795305.1 of Aeromonas cavernicola. GTDB lineage: Bacteria > Pseudomonadota > Gammaproteobacteria > Enterobacterales > Aeromonadaceae > Aeromonas > Aeromonas cavernicola. The sequence goes on along the minus strand of NZ_PGGC01000036.1, from coordinate 10,348 downwards.
GACCATGATCACCTCGGGCACCACGCTTTTCACCGTGGGCGCCCTCTTGCTGTTTGGGGGGGAGGCGCTTTATGGCTTCGCCTTCACCCTGTTCGTCGGCATTGTCGTGGGCACGATCTCTTCCATTACCATCGCATCCACCGTGCAAGAGCTACTTGGATTAACCCCTGAGGCATATCGGCAAGCCATCAATACAGCGCCCGCCGACGCCGCATAGCCCTGCGTACGCCCTTAACGCCCCCTGTTCCCACGCGAGCAGGGGGGTAATATAGGCGACAAGTCAGTGCTGTGTTTTTGCAAAAAGTTGACGAGTGTCTACAAAAGATGCCACCCATTCATATTTCACCACCGCTATTAACAATAAAATTATTTAGTGACAGATTTCCGCTAAAAATGTGGTTGAAAGCCCTTTCTTGATGGGCTCAAAAGAGGCAACATGATTGGGATTTATCAACAAAGGGATAGAAAATGTTGTTACAACCTGCCAATACAGCAAAAGCCAGACAGTTGCTGAACGAGACCATGGCCTTGGTTCTCGCCGGAGGGCGGGGTAGTCGTCTTAAACAATTGACAGACAACCGAGCCAAACCCGCTGTCCATTTCGGCGGTAAATTCCGCATCATCGATTTCGTCCTCTCCAACTGCATCAATTCAGGCATTCGCCGAGTTGGGGTCGTAACGCAATACAAGTCCCACAGCCTGCTACGCCATCTCCAGTCAGGTTGGTCATTCTTACGCTACCAAATGAATGAATTTATCGACCTATTACCGGCCCAACAGCGGGTGGATGAAGTCAACTGGTATCGTGGCACGGCCGATGCGGTCTATCAGAATCTCGATATTATTCGCGATCACAGCCCCAAATATGTGGTAGTGCTGGCCGGCGATCACATCTACAAAATGGATTACGCCGCCATGCTGCTCGACCACGTCAATCTGGGCGCTAAGGTGACGGTCGCTTGTATTGAAGTCCCCCGCAGCGAAGCGAGCGCCTTTGGTGTGATGGCGGTAGACGGTGATAGAAAAATCAACGCATTCGTTGAAAAACCAGCCAATCCTCCGGCAATGCCAGGCAAGGCAGAAACATCGCTAGCCTCGATGGGGGTCTACATCTTTGATGCTGACTATCTCTACCAGCTGCTGGAAGAGGATCTCGCTAACGAGCAGTCTCATCATGACTTTGGCATGGATGTGATCCCACGGGTGGTCAGAGAAGGCGCCGCATTTGCCCATCCATTTGGCATGTCCTGCGTCGGCTGCAGCGCTGATAAGCGTCCCTACTGGCGTGATGTGGGCACGGTGGACTCCTTCTGGGAGGCCAACATGGATCTTGCCTCGGTTACCCCAGAGCTCGATATCTATGATCAGGAATGGCCGATTTGGACCAGCCAAAACATGACCCCGCCCGCCAAATTCGTGCAAGATCGTAATGGCCAGCATGGCATGACCATCAACTCCATGTTTTCTGGGGGCACCATTGTCAGCGGTTCGTTCATTCTAAGCTCGGTACTGTTTACTAACGTCCGAGTCGACTCGTTTTGTACCTTGGATCAAGCGGTCATTTTCCCAGGGGTCGAAATCGGTGCCGGCTGCCGACTACGCCGGGTCGTTGTCGATAAGGGCTGTGTTCTACCTGAAGGGCTGGTCGTGGGTGAGAACGCGGCAGAAGATGCCCGCCGCTTCTATCGCTCCGAGCAAGGCATTGTGCTCGTCACCAAAGAGATGCTCGCCAAGCTCAAATAACCCCCCGCTACACCCAGAAAAAGGAGCTATATAGCTCCTTTTTTATTCACTGATGCTCATTGGTAACCTAGCCCGTGTCAGCTCACCTAGTTAGCAACCCCATACAGGGTGTAACAATAAAATTACACAATACATCGATATCCTGTCGTACCCCTCGCTATCTTATGATACCAAACTATACAAAATCATGTTTTTATCTGCTAAAAGTGGCTAAAACAGCGGGTTTCGCTTGATTGTTTGCTTTTCCTTGGTAAGGTGAGCCCGATTGCGTAACAAAACCTTGAATGACGTAAACAATAATTTACACTCAGCATATCGAGCTGACAGAGCGTAGAGAGAGCAAAAAGATGCAAAAAGACCCGTTAAACAACATCCACATCCAATCTGAACAAGTGATGATCACCCCCGCCCAGCTCAAGGAGAAATTACCCATTTCCGATCATGCGCTGGCGTTTGTGCAACGGGCCCGCAATACCATCGCCGATATTATTCATCGCCGCGATCACCGCTTACTGGTGATCTGTGGCCCCTGCTCCATTCACGACATGGACGCTGCCAAAGAGTACGCAACCCGACTCAAGGCACTGCATGATGCCTACCAAGACTCTCTCTACATTGTCATGCGGGTCTACTTTGAAAAACCACGTACCACGGTTGGCTGGAAAGGCTTTATCAATGACCCCAATCTCGATGGCACCTTCGATGTCGAACTGGGGCTGCATCGCGCCCGTGAACTCCTCTGCACTTTGGCTGAGCTAGAGCTGCCACTGGCCACAGAAGCGCTCGATCCCATCAGCCCACAATACTTGGCTGAGCTCTTCTCCTGGTCTGCCATTGGCGCTCGTACTACCGAATCACAGACCCACCGGGAGATGGCTTCCGGCCTCTCGATGCCGGTTGGCTTTAAGAACGGCACCGACGGTAATCTGGGCACCGCCATCAATGCGCTGCAGTCGGCCTCCTCGCCTCACGCCTTTATGGGGATCAACCAGCAAGGGCAAGTGGCCCTCCTGCAAACCCAAGGTAATCCAGATGGTCATGTGATCTTGCGCGGTGGCAAGCACCCTAACTACGACTCGGTTAACGTCTCGCTGGCTGAGGAAGCGTTGGAAAAAGCGGGGCTGCTACCGAGCTTGGTGGTCGATTGCAGCCATGGTAATTCCAGCAAGGATCACCGTCTGCAACCCAAAGTGGCCGATAACGTGATCCACCAGATTTTGGAAGGTAATCAATCCATTATTGGGGTAATGCTGGAATCCAACCTGGGCGAAGGTAACCAGTCCAGCGAGCAGCCTAAATCGCAAATGCGCTATGGGGTTTCTATCACCGATGCGTGCATCGACTGGGACACCACCGCCACACTATTGGCCCGCTGCCACGCTCAACTGACCGCACCACTGCGAGACAGAACCCCAGCGTAAGCCGTGGTATCTTATGGGCAATCACTCATTGAACAACGGAGCGCCGCCGCCAGCGGCGCTAGCAAGGATCGGATATGGCAGCAGAGTTAAACGCGCTGAGGGATAAGATTGATGCGGTCGACAAGCAGCTCATTGACTTGCTTGCCGCTCGTTTAGCCCTCGTGGCAGAGGTCGGTGAAGTCAAAAGCAAGCATGGCCTGCCGATCTATGCCCCCGAGCGAGAAGCTAATATGCTGGCGCGCCGCCGAGCAGAGGCGCAGGCGCTAGGCGTACCTGGGGATCTTATCGAAGATGTGCTGCGGCGCATCATGCGTGAGTCCTACACCAGTGAGAAAGAGACTGGCTTCAAGTGCATCAACCCCACCCTCGGCAAGGTGGTGATTATCGGCGGACAAGGCCAACTGGGCCGAGTGTTTGGCCATATGTTTAGCCTGTCCGGCTATCAGGTCGACACCTTGGAGCAGGCCGACTGGCCACGGGCCGATGCGATTTTGGCGGGGGCTGGATTGGTGATGGTGGCGGTCCCTATCGACATCACCTGCCAGATCATTGACCAGCTCAGTACCCTGCCGGCCCACTGTCTGTTGGTTGATGTCACCAGTGTCAAAAGCGAACCGCTGGCCCACATGCTGGCCACCCATTCAGGGCCAGTCTTGGGGCTGCACCCCATGTTTGGCCCCGATGTCGCCAGCTTGGCAAAACAGGTCATCGTCTGCTGCCAAGGGCGTGATGCTGGCGCCAGCCAATGGTTACTCGATCAGATGACCATTTGGGGCGCTCGGTTGCAACATGTGGACGCCAGCGCCCACGATGAGGCGATGACCTTGATTCAAGCGCTGCGCCACTTCGCCACTTTTGCTTATGGATGGCACCTCTGCCAAGAGCAAGCGAATGTGGAACGGTTACTCAATCTGAGCTCCCCCATCTATCGCCTAGAGCTGGCCATGGTCGGGCGGCTATTTGCCCAAGATCCTCACCTTTATGCCGACATTATCTTATCGTCGTCACAGAATCTGGCGATGATCCGTCGCTACTATCAGAATTTTGGGGACGTGCTCGGCTTACTGGAACAGGGAGATAAGGCTGGCTTTATTGCCGCCTTTGAACGGGTCTCTGAGTTCTTTGGTGACTATGCGACCCAGTTTCTGCGCGAGAGTCGCAGCCTATTGGCGCAAGCCAATGATCGGCGCCAACACAGCTAGCCTGTGGTCTGATTGATCCTTAATAACCCCCCGAGCGCGGGCGACCTAGCCGCCCGCGCTCGGTTTATGGGTACTGGTTGCTATCGCGCTTAGCCAAACAGGGGTGATATTTGGTCAATGGCGAAGCACGTTGCTAGCTCGGTTATCCATCCGCCCCACTCAGCGGCCATCCCCACTCATCGACCATCAATGCGCTTGCCCTGTCATTATCAGGTAGGTTCATCTGTCACCCGCGTTTGACTGAGCGGACGATCTGCGGCTTTTACCCACAACACCTCTGGCGTGTCGGCTTTGCGTAGTAAGTAACGGGCAATGGTAAAAAACAGGTCACTCAACCGATTGAGATACGGGAGTGCAGCCGGATTGACCACCTCGGCTTGGCTTAAGGTCATCAGCAACCGCTCGCAGTAGCGCACCTGAGTACGCACTACATGCGCTTGGGCCGCCGCCCGCGAGCCACCTGGTAAGATAAAGTTACGCAGCGCTGGCAGCTGGGCACTGTAGTCATCAATCTGCTGCTCTAGCCGCGTCGTCCACTCGCTTTTTACTTGCCATATCCCCTCCTGTTGCGCGGCACTGGAAAACGCCAATTCCCCTCCCAGATCAAACAGCTCCTGTTGCAACAGCTGCATATCAGCCAACAACCCCGTCTCGTGGGGTGGGATATCGGCAATCAACAAGCCAATTTGTGCATTGAGCGCATCAATGTGACCATAAGTTTCCACCCGCAAATGATCCTTCGCTAACTGGATGCCATCTGCCAAGCGGGTTAATCCTTTATCTCCTTGCCGGGTATAAATTCTCATTCTGACATCCTGTTAATGATGGGGATCACCATGGGGGTTAACCCATTGAGCTTGATTTCATAAGCCAAGGCCAACGTCTGACCCAATGCCCCTGCGGCAAAACCACTGCGGGCTAACCATACCAGGTAGGGTTCAGGGAGATCGATGATCCGCCGCCCCCGATACTTGCCATAAAGCATAGGACGCGCCAAGGTCAACAAGAGCTGAGGGTCTGCTGGGGCCGCCATCTCACGCTATCTCCAGATATTTATGGGTTTGGATTGAGAGCCGCCAATTGCGCGCAATGCAGGTCGCTATCGCCAACTGAGTGGCGCGTGGTTTCTGACTAATAGGCTGCAGCGCGATCACCACCTCTGGGCGCAGTGTCGCACTGGCCAACAGGGTATCCAGCTCTGCAATATGGTGCTCGGTTGCCACCGGATGCTTGATCTCATTGGCCCGCTCCAACGCCGAGATCAGCACAGGCAGACCCCCTTTCATGCCAATCTTGGGGGAAACCGTCACCCAAGCCTGCTCATGGGCCTTGATCTCGCTGGTACCACTGGTTTCAATCTGCACCTGATAGCCCGCTGCCAGCAACACCGCGCAGAGCTCGTGCAGATCATAGAGGCAAGGCTCGCCACCGGTGATCACCACATGGCGTGCCTGATAACCCAGCGCTTGAAACTGAGACAAGATCTGGGTGCTGGTTAAGGCACTCCAGCAATCAGACTCATTAGAACGGTTTAGCACGGCCTGCGCGGCAACCTGCCGTGCCGGATCAACCTCCCAAGTATGACGAGTATCACACCAGGGGCACCCGACCGGGCAACCTTGCAGACGAACGAAAATAGCGGGTTGGCCAGTAAAACAGCCCTCCCCCTGAATGGTTTGAAATATCTCGTTGATGGGGTAATCCATTTGGGCCTAGGCTCGTTACCAAAAGTCGCGGATTATACCGCAAAGGATGGCAAGACGCAGAGTCAACTCATAGGGCTGTCATCATAAGATAGCGGCCCACAAGCACACGCTGCGCAGACACTACCACGACAAACAAACTGGTGTTTTAGGCATATCTTGTCGCAATTGTTCGCCATTGTTTCAGATGAAGGAAGGCGTTTTCCACCAGATACCTAGCCTTGTACAGTTCCAAATCATGTTCTCGCGCCTCCCTACGATGACGTTTAGAAGGGATGACAGGCTCCATTCCCTTGGCGCGAACAACCTCTATCAACGCATTCGCATCATATCCCCTTGTCTGCCAATAGATGCGCAACCTCCCTGCCGTCAATCAAGGAGCTTGCTTGCGTACAATCTGCGGTCGTACCCGATGTAATGAGGCATTTTATCGGCATGCCATGTCCGTCGACTATCAAATGGAGCTTGCTGTTTAGCCCCCTTTGGTGACCCCCATATCCTGATTACCCCCTTGAGCGCCACTGGCATGGGGATGAACCTTGATATGACTGGCGTCAATCATCAGCCATTCGCAATCAGGTTCTCTTATCAGACGTTCTTGAAGGCGAGCCCATATTCCCTTGTCGCGCCAACGACAAAAGCGGCGATGGGTGTTTTTCCAGTCGCCGTAATCAGAGGGCAAGTCTCGCCAAGGAGCCCCTGTGCGTAAGATCCAAAAAACAGCGTTAATAAACAATCGATTATCACGAGCCACACGGCCCCATTGACCTTTTTGTCCCAAGAGATGAGGTTCGAGTAAGGCCCAGACACGGTCTGACATATCGTGGCGGCGGTGAGCGGGTGTTGACATGGTGCGATGATTTTTACGTTAAAGGGGTAGCTATTTTACTGAATTTAATCAGCTCAAGACGCCAACCCCTAATGCGCATACCCATTCATCTTGCACCCAGTACTACTGAACGGTTCCACGAGTGCTCTCTCTTTAGAAGAGGTATTTGACCCGCGCACTCAGGTTGCGGCCAGGTTCAGTCATCAGGCTGTTATCGGAGCCCTCGGCACGACCGGCGATGCGCTCGTAGCTGGTGTACTCCTTGTCAAACAGGTTGAAGACCCCGACGTTAAGCTGCAGATCGGTCATCGGTTTGAACTGGGCGTACGTATCCACCACACCCCAACCGGCGCTCTTCACGTAATCATTGCCTTTAGCATCCTTGCGCACCTTATCCATGTCATTGGCAAAGCGCAGTGCGGTGTTAACGTTCCAGCTGGACTGTTCCAGACGCACACCGACTGAGCCGTTGAGTGGGCTCAGGCTGTTGAGGTAATTGCCATCTCCATCCTTGCCTTCGATGTAGGCGAGGTTGCCCCAGACGTTGACGATGTCATTGAGCCAGTAATCCACCTTGGCTTCGACCCCTTTGGTGGTCGCCTTGCTCAGGTTCTGGTACTGGTAGACGGCGGTTCTCCCCTCTTTGCCCACTTCCACCATTTCGATGAAGTCGTCGAACTTGTTGTAGAAGCTGGCTACTTCATAGCTGACGCCGTTGCTGCTGCCACGCACGCCAAGATCGATGCCGTTGCTGCTCTCCGGGTTGAGGTTCGGGTTGGGCTCGATGCGATAGCCGTACGCCTGATGATTCAGGGTGGCGAAGGCGCTGTCATACATGGGGGCCTTGAAGCCGTGGCTGTACTGGGCAAACAGGTTGGCCGCCTCGTGGGCCTTGAACACCAGACCCAGCTTAGGTGACAGCTCCCCTTCCGAGAACTTGTGCAGCTTGTCGCCTGTGTAGGCAGGGTCGTTGTCCGGAGTCATCCGGTAATAGTCATAACGGGCACCCGGGGTCAGCACCCAGCGCTCACCAAACTTGATCTCGTCAAAGGCCCACAGGGCGCCGCGTTCGCTGGTGGTGGCCGGGAAGCTCAACTCGTTGTAGCCGACAAAATCACCGGGAATCGTCGGCCCCTTGTAACGGGTTCGCTCGTTGTCGGTGTGCTCGTATTCAGCGCCCCAGGCCAGACGATGGTTAGCGACCGCCTTGTGGAACTGCAGCTGGACGCCGATGTTCTTTTGATCGAACACGTTATGATCCAGCGAGTTTTTGGTCACGAAAGGGTTGCTGAGGCTGACCGGATACTTGGATGAGGCGTACTGATCCAGCGTCTGCTTGGTGCGGGCGAAGTAGACCTTGGTATCCATCCGATCGGCCCAGCTTTGATTGAGCGCGATACCGTGATCCAGCACCAGCGACAGATTGTCGGTCTGCTTGTCGGTGATGGGCTGATCGAACACGCGGGCGGTGCCGGTACCGACCTTGTTGAGCTTGACTGCATCCGGCTCCTCGCCATCGGTCAGGTAGTCGACGGTCAGCTTGAGGAACTGCTCATCAGAGAGGTTCCACTTGCTCTTGAGCAGCAGGGCGTGGGTGCCGATATCAAAGTCGCTCTTGCTGGAGTCGACATTCTGAGTCACACCGCCATCGCGCCAGGTGTAGCGCAGCAGGTTCTCAACTTCGCCGGTGCGCAGGGCGCCGGTAAAGCCCGCCATCTTCTGGTGGCTGCTGGAGGCGTAACCACTGGTCATATCCAGATAGCTATCCTTGCCTTTGAGGAAGTCGCTGGCATCCTTGGTGGTGATGGCAATCACGCCACCCAGCGCATCGGAGCCGTAAGCAGCAGATGCAGGCCCCTTGGCCACTTCCACCTGCTTGATCATGTCGGTATCAAAGTAGCTCTGGCCGACACCGCCCATACTGTAGGCATCGTTCTGACGCACGCCGTCGCGCACTACCTTGACCCGGTTTTCACTCATGCCACGGATGACGAAGGTCTGCGCATCCCCCTGACCGCCGATCACGGTCACACCGGGTACGTAGCGGAACAGGTCGGCAACATTGGTGACAACCTGCTCTTCAATCTGCTTGGCGGTGATCACCGAGATGGGGCTGGAGACATCTTCCAGCTTTTGCTCCATCCGTGAGCCGCTGACGACCACAACTTCATCCGCCTTCTGAGTGGCAGCAAAGACCTGGGAGGAGAGACCGGCCGCCACGGCGAGGGCAACCAGAGAGAGTGCGTTATGATGGGTCACAGCGAATCCTTATTGAGAACTGTTATCAAACAGGCCGCATATTACCCAGCTCTCGATAAATATCAATAGAAATAGAAATCATTCTCATTTTGTTTTGAGCTGAATTGGTTTTACACTATCGCCGTGTGTTGTCCTTATTCTGTGTTAGCCCCCCCGAGATGCACCGGCATCCGGGCATATCCGCCGTGAGATCCCATGATGAGACGACTTTCCCTGCTCGCCCTGCTGCTGACAGCCTGTGCCACCCCCACCCAGCCGATCATGTCATCACAGTTGCAAACGCTCTATGACTACCGACTGAGCAGTGATAGAGATGCAGACCTGACGCTGGAGCAGGCGATCGCGCGCATTGCCGATGCCGACATCATTCTGGTGGGTGAGTTGCACAGCCATCCCGCCGTGCATCTGTTGCAATCGCAGTTGCTGAGTGGGCTCTACACCGCAGGTCAGCTGCACGGACGGCCATTGGCCCTCTCCATGGAGCAGTTCAGCCGCGCCGATCAGAAGACGCTGGATGCCTATCTGGCGGACCAGATTGGTGAAGCGGCCTTGATCCGCGAAGGCAACGCCTGGCCCAACTATCCGAGCGACTACCGCCCGCTGGTGGAGTTTGCCAAGGCACACCGGATGCCGGTGATCGCCGCCAACGCCCCCAAGTCGCTGGTGAGCTGTGTCGGTCAGGAGGGGGCTGAGTGGCTCGACAAACTGCCAGCCGCACGTCGCAGCCAGCTGGCCCGTCAGCTGACGCTGGGGGATGATCCCTATCGCCAGAAATTTATGACCTCCATGCACCACGGCGATGCCGACAGCAACGCCCGCCGCTTCGCCGCCCAGACCAGCTGGGATGACACCATGGCCGAGAGCATGGTGGATTATCTCGCCAAGCACCCGAGCCAGCAGATCATGCATATCGCCGGAAACTTCCACGTCGAGGGGGGACTTGGGATCGCCAGTCGCATCGCCAGCCGCAATCCGGCACTCAAGGTGGCGCTGGTCGTGCCCCGTACAGATGAGACCTCTATTGCAGATCGCGCAGCCGATGTGCAGGTAACCATCATGCCGCTGCCTAAGCGCTGGCAAAACAGTGACGAGATGAAGCAAGATATGGGCGCGCTGCATCAATCCCGCAGTCGTGACTGCAGCCAGTGGCGGCAACCCTAATCTTCGAGGAAACGGCGGGTAAAATATGGA
>NZ_PGGC01000035.1 GCF_002795305.1 Aeromonas cavernicola | reverse complement strand
GCGAGATCCGGGCAGCACTGGCCGATGAAAACGTAGCAAGCCAAATACGTAAACTGTTTATTTGTCATGAAAGCGAGTGGATAAAGCGCCCGAGCTGGCCCCGGTTGGAGCAGGAGTTAAAAGAGAAACCGAATTTGTATCAGTATGCCCTGACCGTCAATGAAAATATGAATTGGATAGACGATAGTGCTATTCAAGGGATATTAGGTGATAGCAAGCCATGGTTTATTCATCCTGCGGGAATGATGGGGTTGGTGGGGAGCAAGGCTGTAGAGAAACCCATAATATTCCCACTTAGGGTTAAACCTGAGAATGATCAGGGTAAAGTATGGGGAGATAAGTACTGGGCCAAAGCACCAAGCAGCAACGCAGCCACATTTAAATATCCTCGTGATAATGGCTCACGTCGACATGCAGCACGTGATCTTTATACTAAGGCGTATGAAGAGGTTATCGCTGTATGTGATGGTAAAGTATTAGATGTGTCAGATTTTTATTTATGCACATGGGAAATTGTTATTCATCACAAGACCAGTGATGGCCGTGAATTTATTATGCGCTATGGCGAGGTTGATCCAGCAAAAATAAAAGTAAAGACGGGGGATATTGTCAAGCAGGGTCAGTTGCTAGGTGTAACTGGGTTGTTGTTGAAAAGCGACGGGACTCACCCTGTTATTGTCCAAAACGCCACTGTATATATGCTGCATGTCGAAATTTATACTGGCGCCAATGGCATGAACATTAACTCACCTCTAACTAATAGTCATAATCCACCATTTATGCGAAGAAGTGATTTAGTTGACTCAATCGATATTTTACAAGAGGGTTATATAAACAGCTTTGGTGAGGATAATACTAATAATGAACAACCTGCATCACTAAAAATTAATTTTGATTTTATCCGTGAATTAGAAGGGGGGATGAGACTTGATGGATATGTACCAAACCCTGAGTCTAGTGATAGTGGTGTCACAATATCCGTCGGTTTTTATTTAGGGGCAAGAAATATATCAGATCTTAACGCTCTGAGTTTAGGTAATACATTAATAAATAAACTTTCTCCTTACTTAGGAAAAAAGAAATTTATTGCGCGAGATTTTTTGATTGAAAATCCATTAAGCATTACTCATGATGAAGGAGATAAAATAAGAGAAGCCATAGAAAATAAAAAAACCAGTTTATTAGTAGCTCGTTACAATAGTGATAGTACAGTGGAGTTTCAGTCTCTGAGTAAAGAGGCACAGACAGTCATTGCATCTGTAGAATATCAATATGGATATGCAAAAACAGAAACTCCTAATTTTTGGCAGCAAGTTACCCAGCAAAACTGGCAAGGTGCTATCGATATATTAAGAGATTTTAGGGACGATTACCCTACCCGAAGAAATAAAGAAGCCGATTATTTAGAAGGAAGCCTATAATGAAGCACACTCTTTTATTGACATTGTTTATATCATCTTCCGTACTGGCAGATTCAGACGTAATAACAAGAGGGGATTTACAAGATATTTATAACAACCTAAATATAGCTACTTTCTCCAGCTCACTAATGCCAAAAAGATTAAATAATGAGCAAATCTATCTTAGGCAATTTGATTTACCACAGCCCACCTTTACAGAAAATATGATAACAATAGATTCATCGAATTTTACTTATTCATTCGAAGTGCTAAAAAAGTCTGATGGAAATAGAGATGGTATTGTAGATTATGCAGTCTGTTTTTCTGAAAAGTCTAAAATAGGTACTTACGATGCGAGAACACCATTATTAATATCACCTTTGGGTATAGGTGGACAAATTATTGCCTTAGGTTTTAAAGATTTAAAATGTTAGTTTTTAAATTTAAGCATTTGAGAGATAGATTATAATGAATTTAAAAATAAAAATACTGTGTACAGTATCGCTATTTTTTTGCTTTAGCTCTTTTGCCGCTGAGGGAACGTATTTTTTTAAGAACATCCCAGCCCGTAACAACCTTAATGCGCAGGAATTAGAATATCGAGACATAGCATTTGCTGAAGCATTATTAAAACATCAGTTAGTTATTAAAGACTCGACCTTAATTATTCCTAATTTCTGCATAAATCATATTAAACCTAAATATGGAAGTGATAAGTCATTTTCAGATCTTAGTTTTTTTAGGCAGCTTAAGAAATTTTATGGTAAGCATGGTGAGTATGATGCCGTTAAAGCGGATAATATGAATGTATTTTATCAAGAACCCTCTGACAATATGGAAGAAAGAAACTGTCCTGAAGTATACTCAGAATTTTATCAACTTGGCCCAGACCTTATATTTAAAGATAATGGGTTTAGTGTTGTCTACACATCCAATAAAAATCTGGCAGCTCCAGTTCCACCGAAGAAAAAATCTTACATTGGTAATATTGTCTGCACAGAGGATAGAAAAGAGCTGGTGCAATATGATCTAGTAGATAACTGCACTTTCAACGGTCCACTTGAAGCAGCGTATAAGGAGTTTTATAACGTTAATAAAGATAGCAAAGGGAGTGGCTGGGGCACATTATTGCCTAATATTAAAACTATCTCTGAATACGCTAAAAAGCATAAAAGTAACAAGTTTACTATTAACGTCCCTTCCGATAACAAGAATGCACATGGGGAGAATGAAATTATTTATGAGCAACCAACAGCAAAGCAACTAAATATAACCAGTGTGATGTCAGGTGGTCAAACGTACGTATATTTTAATGAGGAGAGCCAAGATAACGTAACAATGAAAATAATCTATTCAGCTGATTAATTTAACCTTAAATAGTATTGCGAGTATTAATATGAATTTAAAATTGATTGCAGTGGTGCTTTGCGTGGGTTTTTCAGGAACTGCTAGCGCAGGTTTTTTTGATTCAAAGGAAGAGGTTCAACCTTTCAAATGTGGTCGAGAAGATGCAACCGTAGCATTAATTAACGCATTGCGTGATGCCGCGTTGGCGAAGGTTTCAGTAGCGGGTAGTGAGTTAACCCAATTTCAAAACAAGGTATTAACAATACCGGTTATGCCATCCGATATTACGACTACCGAACAAGGTAAAAATACTGTGCGCTGTGTCGCATCAGTATCCGCGACCTTGCCAACTGAGTTAAAAGAGTTATCGGTAAAAACACCAGATGTTTTCTCTAATTTTATCGCTGAGAGCCGCGCATTATATAAAGTAGATACACTACGGTGGAATAATGTGAGTTATGCTTTACGGCTAGCAGACAATGAAAAAGATATTTCGGTATCCCTTGATGATATATCTAATATGCCGATGGGATTAGCCAAAACAGCTAAACTTGCTGTCTCTGCTGACAGCATTATAAAAAATAATGACCCGACTAAAATTAATGCTTATAAAAATCAATATGAAATAGAGGATGCCAAACTTAACAAAATTTGGAAGGCAATTCCTGCTTCATTCCGTTCATCAATGAAAGATGAGCAAGTCTCTTGGGTATGGTCTAAGCAAGAGCAGTGTGGTGATATTTCTCGCGCGAATAATACCAACTTATCAGTATCTGAGAGAGTTGGAATCTATCAATGCCAAACTGCGATGACCGTAGACCGGATTAAATATTTGGGCGGTTATAAATAATCTGATGTAGTACCGATATATAGAATGGGACACCTATTTTCCTGAGCATGCTACAACCTAGCCAGCAGAATAAAAGAAGTGTGTCCCAGCTTTTAGCCTATTAACTCTACCCTCATATCTGCCAAGAAAGCAATGCGGCATGTTTAAAATAACATGGTCAATTGCAAAAGTGATTTTTCTGTAAGCGGAAAATAACGATGAAAAAATGGTTATGTTTTTTTATTGGCTGCATGGCATGGCCCAGTGCTTATGCCATGACATTAGAAGAGCAATATAGCGGACTAAAAAATTGTCGTTTCGATGATATTTTTTACGATCAAAAAACTAAGCAGTTTGGTCCTGGGGCTACGTTTTTTAAAGAAAATAAAGACAAACTTGAAATATGTTGGCAATCAGATAATACAACATCATTTTGTATTAATGAGATATTGACATTTTATGGCCTCAATGTAAAAGAGCTCACTCTTCCTAGTAAGGGAGGTTATAGTTTTGGGGTTATTTTTTTTAATGATGAAGAAACGGTTAGACGCGTTTTATCAAAACGATTTACATTAGATATTAGTGATAACTTAAATAGCTTACCAAGCGTAGATATCCTTCCTGAGGATGGATACGCTCGTGTTTATTGCAATCTCTATAACATTATAGAAGGTGAGTGATAGTGATTATTTTGGATTGGATGCTGATGTGATATATGATTTAATCATGTGGATAATGACATGTTTTTTGCAATTTGATAGATGGTAATGATAGGTATAGTGCCGATACATTAACCCTCACTATAATATAATGCTAACTAAAGGGATTAAAAATGATAAGAGGAGTGGTCTATTTTTTTGTAAGCTCTTTTTTTTCTTCACTTTCTATAGCTAGCTCTTGCCCTGCCGCTGACTTCAACTCATTCATTAAAATATACTCCAAGGACATAGGCATTCAGGAGCGTTTTATAATGGATACCGTTGAATATACCTATCTTGTTGAAGGTGAATTGGATATAGAAGAGAAAAAGGAGGAAAAGAACAGGGCTGTCATTTCTTTTCCAATAGTTAAAACAGCGAGTTTAAATGATAGTGCTATTATCTCAGTGCACCATGATGAGTTAGAGCTAGAAATAAAAGGAGCAGATGATGGATATTTAATGAAGTTTTTGTTTATAGCGAAAAATAAATGTTGGTATTTGTATGCAATAAGAGATTTGTCTATGTAATGATACTTTATATTACGCCCTGGCTCTGGATAGGTGTTATGATTTTCTTATTTTTAATGTGGCAAATCATCGATAGGCTTATGCAACTTAAATATATTTTTTCTTTTCTATTTGCGGTTGATACAGTATTTGCTAGTGACTTTTGCGAAGAGCTAAAACTGAAAGCTAAAACTGAGGAAGTGCATCTCGAACCAAACCATGATATTTTAAAAATAATTTCCAAAGGCAGAGTTTATTTAAATAATGCACCAAGCAACAAGTACAAAATCGAATCTGATTTTTTAGTAACGGGTGACCAATTTATTGGTTATTCAGAATATGAAAAATTTATATTTGTTGCTTATTTTAAGAGTAATGGTGACTCTATAGATGGATGGATTAACTCAAGTCAATTAAAAAATACAAGCCTAACCAATGGTCCTTCAGGTGAGGAACAGATGGTATTTAATATTATGCCAGACATCATAAAAGAAAATAAATTATCTTTATTACCAAGCAAATGTTTAAAGTATGAACTAGATAGTAGAGATAAAACATTTTATTCTATAAAAGTTATGAATTTAAAAAATAGAGAATGCGACGACAAAATAAATCATCCTTTTGATATAATTGTTAGAAAAGGGGGAGGGGAAATGTATACTAATCAAGGGGCTAAAAAAGATGAATATAGGAGAATAAAAGGTAAGTAATTTAAATTTGTCATAGGAGGACTTAATCACCACTGGGTATTTCTCACCCCATTTGCGAGGGTGTTCAATATTCTGTGTCAGACGATCATAGGTCGATATGACCATCCAGTCGGCCGGCGAAGTGGATCGACAGCTGCGACAGTGTCAGATTCCAGTTCTGCACTGGGTGTGTCCAGCGTTCGGATGCCTGCAACATACCGGCGTAGAGCAGCTTAAGTAAACTGTTTTCGTTCGGGAAGCCGCCCTTGGTCTTGGTCAGTTTTCGAAATTGCCGATGCACCGCGTTGGTCGTGTAAATCGCGGTGCGCACGTAATCTGGATATTTAAAATAGGCCGACAGCGTCTGCCATTTACTGCGCCAGGACTTAATCAC
>NZ_PGGC01000034.1 GCF_002795305.1 Aeromonas cavernicola | reverse complement strand
AACGATGAAATTCTGATGGTTACATCATTTTAAGGCTCGTCACGGTAGTTTTGTTTGGCTTACCATAGCCGACCAGAACCTATTGAGCTGCGATGGGTTGCTACCAGCGCGGGTCAAAGGAGCATATTGGAAGCTGTAATCCACGGGCGGTAGCGTGAGATTTAGTGACGCTACTCCTTGCTCAGAAAGGTGGGTGTCCCAGATTTTATTACGCCCCATACAGAAAGGTGGATGTCCCAGATTTTTCTCATGGGTTGCTACCAGCGCGGGTCAAGTGAGCATATTGGAAGCTGTGATCCACGGGCGGTAGCGTGGGATTTGGCAGCGTAACGCCTTGCTCAGAAAGGTGGGTGTCCCAGATTTTCTAAATAAAAATACTCACGGGGTAAACATGGATATTAATTTAAAGAAGGTGCATGGCAACTGGGCTGCTGGGTATGCGTTAGACAAGCACACGGTCAGCAGTACTTTTGATGGTTATGATGATAATGGCCATCCAAAATTCACAACAATTAGAACAGCTGTAGGAGAGGCTACTTACCAGTTAAAATACCGACAGGACTGGACAAAAACAGCACCTCTCGCACAAGAAATTCACGATAAAATAATCCCATTACTTGGGGTTAAAATAGGTTTTGTTGTTCCGATGCCTGCTTCTAATGAACGAGAAAGACAACCAGTAACCGAAGTCGCAAATGAAGTGGCAAAATTATTAGATGTACCTTGCTTTGATGGCATGTTAACCAAGACCAAAGGTCAATCACTCAAAAACCTACATACGAAGGAAGAAAAAATTCAAGCTCTTGAAGGGACTTTCTCTCTAAATGAATTGATAACCAATAACGGAAAGTGGAATGTTTTAGTTGTAGATGATCTTTTCGACTCTGGTGCAACAATGGAAGCTGCATGCTCTAAGCTCCGCAGCTACAATAAAGTTAACAACGTCTACGTGGCTACTCTGACCTGGAAATGACCATGACAACTATTTTTATCGCCGGTTCTATTGCCATAAAAAATCTCCATCCGCTAGTGCTAGAGAGAATAAAAAAGATGGTGGACTCTCAATATAGAATAGTTGTTGGCGATGCGAATGGTGCTGATTCGTCTATTCAACAGGCACTACTGGAACTTGGTTGCACCAACGCAACAGTGTTTTGTAGCAGTAGTCAACCAAGAAATAATATTGGTCGGTGGCCAACTAGAGTTGTCGACTCCGGATATAAGGATGGTTCAAGGGCATTTTTCACAGCCAAGGATATAAAAATGGCCGAAGAGGCTGACTGTGGCTTAATGGTCTGGGACACTAAGAGCACGGGCACACTAAGTAACGTTATCGAGCTATTAAAAAGAAAGAAAAACTCTGTTGTCTTTATAAATAAAAATAAGGAGTTTGTTATAGTGAAATCTCCTGAGCACCTAGATACTTTAATAACACACATGTCTCCCCACTCAATACAAAAAGCAGAGGAAAAAATAAGCTTAAGCCAGAGATTACACGAGTTAAAAAACGAACAGCTTAGTATGTTTTCCTAGACCGAGGAAGAGCGAAATAGTCTTGTATTGGTTGTAAGGTTCGCAGTTTTTCCTACCCATTTTACAAAAACATATTAAAACGCAACAACCTCTGTCCTGGTAATCCCCCCATTTTTAGGTGCATTCGAAAGTGGTAACTCTTGGACACCCATCTTTCCCGCCTTGGCATCAAAAACGCCGATGATTGAACGCAGCAGCACGCTAACCCCGCGCAGGTAGCCACTGCTACCGAGCAGCGTGTCGCCCCACAGTGACCCCGACGCTGAGACTAAAACTAATTAGGACACCCACCTTTTGATAACAATCCACTATAGGGCGACTTGCTGGCATCACAAGGGGGTACGCATTCGAATTGATGCCTGCAAAAGTCGGCTGGAGGGAGAGGTTTTCGGGCTTAGAAAGTAACAGCGCCTGCGATGGCGGCTCCCGCCATCTTTTTTTATGGCCCGCCCCGTTCCCACAGTGACCCCGACGCTGAGACTAAAGTCGGCTGGTCGGTATCTCCTCGCTTTGTCACACTGACTCGGCTATTTATGCCGCAAACCAGCCGAGGACGTTGTCATGTCACTCTTGTTCAACTTTGCCAGACCACCGTTTGACCGGCTGAGTCAGGGGGCGCGTGAACAGCTCTCTCGTCATGTGTCGCTCTGTTATTTTCGCGCAGGCGATACCCTGCTTAAGCCAGGAGATGAGCCTGCTGGCCTTTATCTGATTATCAAAGGCACGGTCGAGGAGTCCGCCCCTCATCAGCACTTTGGTGACTACGGGGTCGATGATCTGTTCGATGTACGGGCCCAGTTTGCTGGCCATTGCCGCCATACTTTTACCGCGCTAGAAGATACGCTTTGTCAGCTGATCCCACGCTCGGTGTTTCTGACCCTGTGCCAGCACGATCCCCAATTTGCCAGCTACTTCACTGCCAATCTGGCTGAACGTCAGCACCAGCAAGCGCAACGTGAGCAGGTGGGGCAGCAAAATCTGGCTGAGTTTATCCTGACGCGGATCGCCCCTGCCCACCTGCAACCAGCCCTGATTGTCGATAACCCGCTCTCCCTGTTGGCTGCCACCGAAGCCATGGTGGCCAAGGGTACTGATTGCCTGCTCTATCCCGCGCAGGATGGTTCACTCTCTTTGGCCACCCGCAAAACCCTGCTCCATGCCCTGACCCTCAAAGGCTTACCCTTGACGGCGCCACTCACGCTACTGCCCCCGGTTCCGCTAATCGGTCTGCCGCTGGAAAGCTACCTGTTCGATGCCCTGCTGCTGATGACTCGCCATCGTATCAAGCGGCTGGTGGTGTGGCAGGGCACCGAGGTGGCAGGGGTGCTGCCACTCACTCAGGTGTTGGGCCTGTTTTCCACCCACTCCCATGTGTTAACCCTGCGCATTGCCCGCGCCGATAGTGTGCCAGCGCTGGAGGCGGTGGCCCGCGAGCAGCAACAACTGACCCGCTCACTGTTCGCCCAAGGGATCCATACCGCCTTTTTGATGCAGCTCATCGCCACCATCAACGAGCAGCTGATCGCCAAGGCGTTTGCCTTGGTGATCCCCCCTGCGGTGCAAGATAAGGTCTGCTTACTGATGCTGGGCTCGGAAGGGCGTGGCGAGCAGATCCTCAAAACCGACCAGGATAATGCGTTGATCCTGCCAGAGGGGCTAGTGTGGCCAACCCAAGCCGCTGATCTGGCCACGTTCAGCGCCCTGCTGGAGCGCTTGGGCTATCCTCTTTGCCCCGGTGGGGTGATGGTTAACAATCCGCGCTGGGTCAACCCGCTAAGCCAGTGGCGACGAACCATTGATAGCGCCTGCTTGACGGCCAGCGAAGCAGATCTGCTCTGGTTGGCCACCTTGGCCGATGCGAGCCCGATCGCGGGGGATCGCACGCTCCATCTTCCTCTGGCCCGAGCCCTGCGCGAGCAGCTGTCGCAGCGACGGGATCTGTTGGCCGAGATGGTGCGACCGGCGGTGGCCTTTCATGCTCCCCTCACCCTATTTGGTCGCTTAGCACGGCCCCCCGAGGGACTAGACCTCAAGCGCGGTGGCCTGTTTCCCTTGGTTCATGGCATTCGGATGCTGGCCCTTGAGGGAGGCATAGTGGACACATCGACGCTGGGGCGTATCGATGCGCTGGTCGCCGCCGAGCGGCTCAGTGCCGACTATGGCGCCAATCTAGCCGAGGCGTTTCGGCTTTTTATTCGGCTCAGGCTGCGCAGCCAACTTAAGGGGGGCAACAGCCGCGTGCCGATCGGCGAACTCAGCCACAGCGAACGGGATCTGTTACGCCAAGCGCTGCATCAGGTAAAAAAATTCCAGCAGTGGCTCACCTTGCACTTTCGGCTGAGACAATAGCCATGTTGAGCCGCGCTCGACGCTACTGGTATGGCCGTGCCTTTGGTCAAGGCGAGTTCGCGCCACTGTTTGCCGCCCCCTTGACTGGCGAGTGGGTCGCCCTCGATTTCGAGACCACCAGTCTCGATCCCAAACGCGCTGAGATTGTCGCCATCGGTGCGGTGCGCATTGCGGGTAACCAACTGCTGACCGGCGAGGCGCTCTCGCTCAAGGTGCAGCCCCCCGCCAGCCTGAGCGAGCAATCGGTGGTGATCCACGGCCTGCGCCATCAAGATCTGCAACAGGGCTTGCCGCTGGACGCCGCGCTGCGCCTGCTGCTCGACTTTATCGGCCCCCGTGAGCTGGTGGGCTACCACATCGCCTATGACCTGCAGATCCTCAATCTTGCCTGCCGCAAACAATGGGGGCTGACCTTACCACAGCGGGGCATTGAGGTGAGCCAGCTTTACCACGACAAACTCTATCGGCGCTATCCCGATGCCACCCTCGATCTGGGGCTGGCCGCCATCTGCCGCCATTTGGCCATTCCCTCTTTGCCTGCCCACGATGCCCTGGCTGATGCCACCACCGCCGGCCTTATCTATTTGCAACTGACCCTCGGTGGGCCACTGGCTTATCCCAAAGTCTAATTGTTCGAAAATAACATTTAATTCACATTTCAGTTACATGAGCAGACATCCTGCTCGTCAGGGTTACCCCATCATCCACCACTGACACGCATGTCATGGAGAACCGC
The DNA here is from genome assembly GCF_002795305.1 of Aeromonas cavernicola. Taxonomy (GTDB): domain Bacteria; phylum Pseudomonadota; class Gammaproteobacteria; order Enterobacterales; family Aeromonadaceae; genus Aeromonas; species Aeromonas cavernicola. The sequence goes on along the minus strand of NZ_PGGC01000034.1, from coordinate 24,660 downwards.
AATGGAACAGCAACGCTACCTCAGGATCCAGCAAGACCCCAATTTTCAACAATTGGTTGCCAAGCGCCAACGTTTTGCGTGGGCTCTTTCGGCCCTTATGTTAGGGCTCTACCTCGCCTTTATTCTGCTGATCGCCTTTGCCCCCGGCTGGCTTGGTACGCCGCTCAGTGACGGCTCTCCCATTACCCGTGGTATTCCGGTCGGAGTAGGGCTGATCCTCTCCTCCTTTGTGCTGACCGGCATCTATGTCTTTCGCGCTAACGGCGAGTTTGACGACCTGAATCAGAAGATCCTGCAAGGAGCACAATCATGAAAGGCAAGTTGCTGCTGTTAAGTTCACTGGCCTCCTCTCCTTTGCTGGCTGCCGATGCAATCACTGGCGAGGTACAGCGTCAACCACTCAATATCTCCGCCATTTTGATGTTTGTGGTGTTTGTCGCGGCCACGCTCTTCATCACCTATTGGGCATCCAAACGTAACCGCTCTGCCTCTGACTACTATGCGGCCGGTGGCCGGATCACCGGTTTTCAAAATGGTCTGGCCATCGCCGGTGACTATATGTCTGCGGCCTCCTTCCTCGGGATCTCGGCGCTGGTTTATACCTCTGGCTACGATGGCTTGATCTACTCCATCGGCTTTCTGGTGGGCTGGCCCATCATCCTGTTTCTGATCGCTGAGCGGCTACGCAACTTGGGCAAATACACCTTCGCCGATGTTGCCTCTTACCGCCTCAAGCAGACCGACGTGCGTGTCCTCTCCGCCTGCGGCTCGCTGGTGGTGGTTGCCCTCTATTTGATCGCCCAGATGGTAGGTGCCGGTAAACTCATCGAACTGCTGTTTGGCCTGCAATACCACATCGCTGTGGTATTAGTGGGGATCCTGATGGTGCTTTATGTGCTGTTTGGCGGCATGTTGGCCACTACGTGGGTGCAGATCATCAAGGCGGTGATGCTGCTCTCCGGCGCTAGCTTCATGGCCATCATGGTGATGAAATCCGTTAACTTCGACATCGGCGCCCTGTTTAGTGAAGCCATCAAAGTACACGAGAAAGGCGCCGCCATCATGAGCCCAGGTGGATTGGTCGCTGACCCTATCTCCGCCATCTCGCTCGGTCTGGCCCTGATGTTTGGTACTGCGGGGCTGCCCCATATCCTGATGCGCTTCTTCACCGTGAGTGACGCCAAAGAGGCGCGTAAATCGGTGTTTTATGCCACCGGTTTTATCGGCTACTTCTACATCCTCACCTTCATCATCGGCTTTGGCGCCATCTTATTAGTGAGCACCAATCCAGACTTCAAGGATGCCACCGGCGCCCTGCTGGGCGGCACCAATATGGCCGCCGTGCACTTGGCTGATGCGGTGGGTGGCAGCTTGTTCCTCGGCTTTATCTCTGCCGTGGCGTTTGCCACCATTCTGGCCGTCGTCGCCGGCCTGACGTTGGCGGGTGCCTCTGCGGTCTCCCATGATCTCTATGCCAGCGTGCTGAAGAAGGGTAAAGCCAACGAGACCGATGAACTGCGCGTCTCCAAGATGACGACCCTGGTGCTGGGTGTGGTTGCGATTGGTCTGGGGATCCTGTTCGAGAAACAAAACATCGCCTTTATGGTGGGGCTGGCCTTCTCCATCGCCGCTAGCTGCAACTTCCCGGTGCTGTTCCTGTCGATGTTCTGGTCACGCCTGACCACCCGTGGCGCCGTCTACGGTGGCTGGCTGGGGCTGGTGAGTGCCGTGACCCTGATGGTGCTGGGCCCAACCGTGTGGGTGAAAGTGTTGGGCCATGCCCAAGCAATCTTCCCCTACGAGTACCCTGCCCTCTTCTCGATGGGGCTGGCATTTGTTGGGATCTGGTTTTTCTCAGTGACCGATAACTCGCAAAACGCCGCCGACGAACATGCTAAATTCTTGCCGCAGTTCGTCCGTTCTCAAACTGGGCTGGGTGCCTCAGGGGCCACTTCCCACTGATCGCCAATCGCTATGCGAAGCCGGCTTAGCAGCCGGCTTTTTTATTGGCCGAGTAACCATCCTAGCGAGGCCCCCAGACTGGGGTTACTCTTCTTAACTAAACCTTTCGGGGGTTCTGTGCAATAATGCGCGCCATTTGATTTGCTCGATGTAAAAAACGTCAGCCGTTCGGTTGGCGTCCCCCCCCCGATTAAAAACACAATATTTTGATAAATAAGGAATTTAAAACCCATCATGCTTAGCAGCAACAACATCACCATGCAGTTTGGCGCCAAGCCGCTGTTTGAGAACATCAACGTCAAGTTTGGCGGCGGCAACCGCTATGGCCTTATTGGCGCCAACGGCTGTGGCAAGTCCACCTTTATGAAGATCCTCGGCGGCGATCTGGAACCCACTGGCGGTAATGTCAGCCTGGACGTCAATGAGCGGATCGGTAAGCTGCGCCAAGATCAGTTCGCCTACGAAGAGATGCGCGTACTGGACGTGGTCATGATGGGTCACACCGAGCTGTGGGCAGCCATCGCCGAGCGCGATGCCATCTACGCCAACCTGGACGCGACCGACGACGACTACATGAAGGCCGCCGAGTTGGAAGGTCTGGTCGCCGAGTATGACGGTTATACCGCCGAATCCCGTGCAGGCGAGCTGCTGCTGGGGGCCGGTATTCCCATCGAGCAGCACAATGGCCCGATGAGCGAAGTGGCCCCAGGCTGGAAACTGCGGGTGCTGCTGGCCCAGGCGCTGTTCTCCAACCCTGACATCCTGCTGCTGGACGAACCGACCAACAACTTGGATATCAACACCATTCGCTGGCTGGAGCAGGTGCTCAACGATCGTGAAAGCACCATGATCATCATCTCCCACGACCGTCACTTCCTGAACTCCGTCTGCACTCACATGGCGGATCTGGACTACGGCGAGCTGCGGGTCTATCCGGGCAACTACGATGACTACATGCTGGCGGCGACCCAAGCGCGCGAGCGTCTGCTCTCTGACAACGCCAAGAAGAAAGCCCAGATCGCCGATCTGCAATCCTTCGTCTCCCGTTTTAGTGCCAACGCCTCCAAATCCAGTCAGGCTACTTCGCGCCTCAAGCAGATCGATAAGATCAAAATTGAGGAAGTGAAGGTCTCCAGCCGTCAGAACCCCTTCATCCGTTTCGAGCAGGAGAAGAAGCTCTACCGCAACATTCTGGAGATCGAAGGTGTATCCAAAGGCTATGGTGAAGCGCCCCTGTTCAAGGGCCTCAACATGATGCTGGAAGTGGGTGAGAAGGTTGCCATTTTGGGTACCAACGGTATCGGTAAATCGACCCTGATCAAGACCCTCGTGAACGATCTTGCACCGGACGCCGGTATTATCAAGTGGTCCGAGAACGCCCAGATCGGCTACTACGCTCAAGATCACGCCGACGATTTCGACACCGATCTTAACGTGTTCGACTGGATGACCCAGTGGAAACAGGAGAATGAAGACGAGCAGGCGGTACGCTCCGTGCTCGGTCGTCTGCTGTTTTCTCAAGATGACATTAAAAAGCCGGTCAAGGTGCTCTCCGGTGGTGAACAGGGCCGGATGTTATTCGGCAAGCTGATGATGCAGCGCCCCAACATCCTGATCATGGATGAGCCGACCAACCACCTAGACATGGAATCTATCGAATCCTTGAACTTGGCCCTCGAGATGTACAAAGGCACGTTGATCTTCGTCTCCCACGACCGCGAATTTGTCTCCTCCTTGGCGACCCGTATTCTGGAACTCACCGAAAATGGTATTCGTGATTTTGGTGGCACCTACGAGGAGTATCTGCGCACTCAAGGCGTGGTGTAATACTTGCCGATGTGACGGGTAGCAAATAAAAGCGGGGCACGCAGCGCAGTCGACTCACGTTGGCTGCATTGCGTGCCCTCTTTATTTTCCACAGCAACGACCATTGAGCGGCAGAGCCTCATCTTAGCAAATAAAAAAATGGCCTCATTAAGAGGCCGTTTTTCATACTGTGTGGTCAATCGATGCTATTCAACGGTGGCTTCTACAGCCGTAAAATATTCGATATCCGCCGTTTTGCGTAACTCAGCGACCAGCGCTTTATAATCGGCTTGGGCTTTTCCCTGACCTAATTGGCTTTGCAACATCGCGGCCATCGGAGAAGGTTCCTTTGGCGTGTTCACCTTATCCAAGGCCACCACCAACCGATCGCCATTCACTTCTGACACCAGTGACATACTTGGCTTGTCGGCCTGTGGCTGAGGCAGAGCAAATACTTTCGCCACTAAATTTTGATCTAACTCTTGGGTGAATCGGGTCACACCACGACGTGTCTCTATCTTCACTCCCAAGGCCGTGAGATCTGACTCAATCTGCTCGCCCACTTTGAGCTTATCCAGCAGCATCTGCGCTTTGCCACGAGCCACTTCACTGGCTTTATCATGCTTTATCGCAGCGATCATTTGCTCTTTCACCTCGGCCAGCGATTTGACTGCTTTAGGATGATGACCCGTGATATGGAGCACTAGTGCCTTACCCTCTGCCAGCTCAATCACATCAGAGTTGGTCATGTTCTCACGCAGCTCTTCAGAGAAGGCTGCAGAGAGCACTTTAGGATCGTTTAACGGAGCTGGGGCCGTGGCTTGAGTGAAGTAGTCGCTAGATTGGACTTTCATCCCCATCGCATCAGCGGTCAAATCCAACGAGTCGGGGTTTTCGAAGCTGTTGTCAGCTAACTTTTGCTGCTCAGCAAAAAACAGCTCTTTAGCTTTATCGGCTTGTAGGCGACTGATCGTTTCATCCTTCACGTCAGCAAATGGCTTGGTCTTTGCTGGTTCAACGGCCAATAACTTGATGATGTGAAATCCGAATGGGCTCTTCACCACTCCCGAGAGATCACCTGTTTTAGCGAGCGCGAAAGCAGCTTGCTCAAAGGCTGGGTCCATGACCCCCTTTTCAAACCACTCTAACTCCCCGCCTTTTTTAGCAGAGAAGGTATCGGCTGAATCAGATTTAGCCAAGGCAGCAAAGTCATCACCGGCTTTGAGTTTGGTAAGCAGCGCTTGTGCTTTTTGCTCCGCCTCTTTCTGGTCTTTACCAATCAAGATATGAGCGACTTGGCGGCGTTCGACACGCTGGAACAGATCTTGATGCTGGTCGTAGTAATCCTGTGCATCTTGCTCGGTGACCTTGATGTCACGGCTGAGGTTAGCGGCATCCAGCAACAAATAATCGATCTTGACCTCTTCGTCCTTCATGAAGCGCGTGCTATTGCTCTTGTAGTACTGCTCCAGCTCGCTATCAGCGACTTGTATATCAGCCATGTAATTGGCTGCTGCTAAACGAACCAGACGTATATCTCGAGTCTGGTTATAGAGCTGGTCTAACTGCTCTACCTCTCCTTTTAGCGCAAAATCGGTACCAAGCAGGGCGCTAACAAGTTGTTGCCGGACCATGTCCTGACGCATGGAGTCACGAAACATTTCTGGGCTCAAACCGGCGCGACGCACTAACTGCAGATAGCGCTCGTTGCTAAATTTGCCATTTTCAGCAAACTCGGGCATGGCCACAATAGCCTGCTTAATCTGCTCATCACTGACTCGCAACCCCAATTCCCGCGCTTTATTATCGAGCAGGGCTTGATCGATCAAGCTATCCAACACACTGCGACGGAATTGCTTCATGTACTCTGGGTTCGCCGCTAACTGCGCAAACGCAGCCCCCATTTGCGACTCCATTCGAGTTCGCTCATTGCGGTAGGCATTTTCCAGATCCACCGCACTGATATCAGTACCATTGACGGTCGCAGGGGCGGTACGTGCCGGGCCGTTTAGGTAGCTACCTACACCGGCCAAGGCAAAGGAGAGGATGATCAGCACTAAGATAACCTTGGCTACCTTGCCCTGCGCCCCTTCGCGTAGTTTATCCAACATCATGTTTGTACTTATGCTCCCGAACTCGATAGGCCTAAACAATGAAAAGGCGCACCGATAGATGCGCCTTGGTTAATCAGTATGAGGAAGAGCCCTCTCACTTGTTTGATCAGCGACTCACATTGATGATACGCCGCAAACATCAGCGCCAGCTTAGTTAACTGCGTCTTTCAGGGCCTTGCCAGCTTTGAAGGCGGGTACTTTACCGGCTGCAATTTCGATTGTTGCGCCAGTCTGCGGATTACGGCCTGAACGGGCAGCACGCTCGCGTACTGCGAAAGTACCAAAACCAACCAGCGCAACCTGATCTCCCTCTTTTAACGCTTCACCTACCGCGTCGATGAAGGCATCCAGGGCACGACCGGCAGCAGCCTTAGAGATATCCGCACCATCAGCAATCTTGTCAATCAGTTGAGATTTATTCACTCTTATTTTCCCCTTTATATCGAACATCGCTGCGGCGCCATGTCACTGGCCACAACAAGTGGAGGTTTTATAACAAGCCTCCTGAACAGTTGCAAGTGACAATCTAGCGCAAACCCGCGCCATATCACGCATTGCGACTTATCATGAGAACCCAAACAGAAGGGAAAGGCTACTGCCGTTTATGGGGGCTGGCAACCTTAACCTACGACCTAATGCGCTAAACTTGCGGCACATCAATTCTTACACGTCAGAAAGACGCTCAAACCCCTGAGGATTATCCTGTAAAGCCAACTCAAGCACTTCGTCTATCCAGCGAACAGGATAAATATCAAGGGCTTGCTTGACGTTATTGGGGATCTCTTCAAGATCACGTTCATTCTCTTTCGGGATGAGAACTCGTTTGATTCCACCGCGGTGCGCGGCCAACAATTTCTCTTTCAGTCCACCAATGGGCAGTACTTCGCCACGCAAAGTAATCTCCCCCGTCATCGCGACATCAGAACGCACCGGATTGCCGGTTAAGCTGGACACTAACGCAGTACACATAGCAATGCCTGCACTGGGCCCATCTTTAGGTGTGGCACCTTCAGGCACATGCACGTGGATGTCACGTTTTTCATAAAAGTCAGCGTTGATACGTAACTTTTCAGCACGGGCACGCACCACTGTCATAGCCGCTTGGATCGACTCCTGCATGACATCGCCCAACGAGCCGGTATAAGTGAGCTTACCCTTGCCCACCATATTAGTGGTCTCGATAGTGAGCAGATCGCCCCCTACTTCAGTCCACGCCAGACCACACACCTGCCCGACCTGATTTTGGTCGGTGGCCTTGCCATAGTCGAAACGCTGTACCCCAAGGAACGCCTTGAGGTTCTCCTGATTGACCTGAACATGTTTGATGCTCTTGTCCAGCAGGATACTCTTGACCGCCTTGCGACAAATCTTGGAGATCTCACGCTCCAGACTCCGCACCCCCGCCTCGCGGGTGTAGTAGCGGATCACCCCGACCAGCGCAGAATCTTCGATGGTGATCTCGGACTCCTTAAGGCCGTTGCGCTGGATCTGCTTAGCAACCAGATGCTGCTTGGCAATGTTGAGCTTCTCATCTTCGGTGTAACCGGAGAGGCGGATCACTTCCATCCGATCCAGCAGAGGGCCTGGGATATTCATGGAGTTGGAGGTGGCCACGAACATCACGTCCGACAGGTCATAGTCCACTTCCAAATAGTGATCGTTGAAGCTGTTGTTCTGTTCCGGATCAAGCACTTCCAGCAAAGCAGATGCGGGATCGCCACGCATGTCCGAGCTCATTTTGTCAATTTCGTCGAGCAGGAACAGCGGGTTCTTCACACCGACTTTCGCCATCTTCTGGATCAGCTTGCCTGGCATGGAACCTATATAGGTACGGCGATGACCGCGGATCTCCGCTTCGTCACGCACCCCGCCGAGGGCCATCCGCACATATTTGCGACCGGTCGCCTTAGCGATAGATTGGCCCAGCGAGGTCTTACCCACACCAGGAGGTCCAACCAAACAGAGGATAGGGCCTTTGAGCTTGTTGACCCGCGCCTGTACCGCCAGATATTCGAGGATGCGATCCTTGACCTTCTCAAGGCCATAGTGATCGGCATCCAGCACCTCTTGCGCCTTGCCAAGGTCTTTCTTTACCTTGGAGCGTGCCTTCCACGGCACCTGTACCATCCAGTCCACATAGCTGCGAACCACGGTAGCCTCGGCAGACATGGGCGACATCATCTTCAGCTTGGCGAGCTCGGCCTGCGCCTTCTCACGGGCATCTTCCGGCATGCCAGCCTCTTCAATCTTGCGATTGAGGGCTTCGAACTCATCTGGACTATCTTCCAGCTCACCCAGCTCTTTTTGGATGGCCTTCATCTGCTCGTTGAGATAATACTCGCGCTGGCTCTTTTCCATCTGCTTTTTGACACGAGTGCGGATGCGTTTCTCGACCTGCAGCAGGTCAATCTCCGACTCCATCATCGCCATCAGAAATTCAATGCGCTCAGCCACAGAAGTAATTTCCAATACTTTCTGTTTATCTTCCAATTTCAATGGCATATGAGCAGCCATGGTATCAGCTAGGCGAACCGCATCATCAATTGCCGAGATAGAGGTCAGTACCTCAGGCGGGATCTTCTTGTTAAGCTTTATGTAACCTTCGAATTGACCGATCGCAGAGCGAACCAAAACATCGTGGTCCTTCTCATCAATAGCAGTGGAAGCAATGTAATGGGCTTCACAGACAAAAAAGTCATCAGTATTGATAATCCGCTCTAAACGAGCACGCTGACCACCTTCTACCAGCACCTTAACGGTTCCGTCAGGCAACTTGAGCATCTGCAAAATGTTGGCCACTGTCCCCACGGTGAATATCTCTTCTACCGTCGGTTCATCGGTTGATGCGTCTCTCTGAGCTACCAGCAGGACTTTCTTATCCTGCTCCATGGCAGCTTCCAAACAACGAATGGATTTTTCCCGCCCCACGAAGAGTGGAATGACCATGTGGGGATAAACCACCACGTCACGAAGAGGCAGGACGGGAATCTCGATGCGTTCTGAACGCTCTAGGTTCATATATGTCCTCTCGGCTTGTTATACCGTTGGCTAAGCGCTGGCTGAGTATATGGGGGTACTGAAACGAGATTCAATCGCCAAAGCGCTAAAAAGCATAAAAGGGGCAAAAAGCCCCTTTCATTCGATTAAAAATCAGACAGTTACTCTGATGCTGCAGCTTGAGTGTCAAGATTTTCGTAAATCATCAAGGGTGCTGAATCACCTTTGATAACACTTTCATCAATTACCACTTTACTGACACCTTCCAACGAAGGCAGGTCGTACATGGTATCGAGCAACACAGCTTCAACGATAGAACGCAGCCCACGAGCTCCGGTCTTACGCTCCATGGCTTTGCGAGCAATGGCATGAAGTGCGTCTTCACGAAACTCCAGTTCAGTCCCTTCCAAGTCGAACAGAGCAGCATACTGCTTAGTGAGCGCGTTTTTCGGCTCTTGCAGGATCTGGATCAGCGCCGCCTCATCGAGCTCAGTGAGCGTCGCAACAACGGGCAGTCGGCCAATAAACTCAGGGATAAGGCCATATTTGATCAGATCTTCAGGCTCGACTCTGGCAAACGTCTCGCTCAACGTTGCTTTGGCATCTTTAGATTTCACCTCAGCCCCGAAGCCAATCCCAGTCCCCTTAACTGAGCGCTGCTCAATCACCTTATCCAGACCGGCAAAGGCACCGCCACAGATGAAGAGGATCTTGGAGGTATCAACCTGTAGAAACTCCTGCTGCGGATGCTTGCGACCACCTTGCGGCGGCACGGAAGCGATGGTCCCTTCAATCAGCTTGAGCAGTGCCTGCTGAACCCCCTCACCTGATACATCACGGGTGATCGAGGGGTTGTCCGACTTGCGAGAAATCTTGTCAATCTCATCGATATAGACTATTCCGCGCTGAGCCTTCTCTACGTCGTAATCGCACTTTTGCAGCAATTTTTGGATGATGTTCTCTACATCCTCACCCACATAGCCAGCTTCGGTCAGCGTCGTTGCATCAGCCATGGTAAACGGCACATCTAAGAGACGAGCTAAGGTCTCTGCGAGTAGCGTTTTACCACTACCGGTAGGACCTATCAGCAGGATGTTAGATTTACCCAGCTCGACACCACTCTTTTCGCCACTGTTGCGCAGCCGCTTATAGTGGTTATAGACCGCGACGGCCAACACCTTCTTGGCATACTCTTGGCCGATGACGTAATCATCGAGATGAGCCCGGATCTGATGAGGAGTCGGCAGCTCATTACCATCCCGCTTGGGAGAGATCTCGCGGATCTCCTCGCGGATGATGTCATTGCACAGCTCGACGCACTCATCGCATATGTAGACGGAAGGGCCAGCGATCAGCTTGCGCACTTCATGCTGGCTTTTGCCGCAAAAAGAGCAGTAGAGCAGCTTATCACCCTCACCCTTGCGTTTTTCAGTCATTCAGTAACCTCGTTTTATCAATAGAGGACGGCCTGCTGAGTTTACATCAGGCCGAGACACCCTGCTCAGCTTCGCTGATTCAGGATACCATCAACCAAGCCATAAGCTACCGCCTGCTCGGCAGACATAAAGTTGTCACGGTCAGTGTCGCGCTCGATGGTCGCAATCTCTTGGCCAGTATGGAAAGCCAAACGTTCATTTAAGGTGTTCTTAATTTTGAGAATTTCCTGAGCATGGATCTGGATATCAGATGCTTGGCCTTGGAATCCCCCTAACGGCTGATGAATCATCACGCGGGCATTGGGCAGACAAAAGCGCTTACCCTTAGCGCCACCAGCGAGTAAGAAAGCCCCCATCGAACAGGCTTGGCCCATACAGACGGTACTGACATCAGGTTTGATGAATTGCATGGTGTCATAGATAGACATTCCTGCCGTGACAGCACCACCAGGGGAATTGATATAAATGTAAATATCTTTATCTGGATTCTCAGACTCAAGGAACAGCAGTTGGGCAACGACCAGATTGGCCATGTGATCTTCGACCTGTCCAGTCAGGAAGATCACCCGCTCTTTCAAGAGACGTGAATAGATATCATAGGAACGTTCGCCCTTAGCAGTCTGCTCGACCACGATGGGAACCAGTGCATTACTAGGAGAATCGGTCACATCGTTATAGTTTTTGTACATAAGGTATTGTCCCTAAAATAAAACGGCCCGAGTGGAGATCACACGAGCCATTATACTTAATAGAGTTGACCTTAAGTCAAATGTTCTTAGGCAGCAGCACCAGACTTGTTGATCACTTCGTCAAAGGCTACTTCTTTTTCAGTTACTTGTGCTTTAGAGAGGATCAAATCGATTGCCTGATCTTCAATTGCCAAGTTACGAATGCCATTCAACATCTGCTCGTTCTTCTGGTAATACTCGATCACCTCTTGCGGATCTTCGTAAGCTGTCGCCATAGACTCGATAATGCTGCTAACACGTGCGTCGTCAGCCTTAATCTCGTTGGAGCGGATCACGTCACCCAGCAGCAGACCAACGCGTACGCGACGCTCAGCCTGAGCTTGGAACAGCTCAGCAGGTAACTCAGGCACGTTACCACCTTGGAAACCACCAAAACGCTGCAATGCCTGCTGACGCAGCGCATCGATCTCTTGAGCAACAGCGGCTTTTGGTAAATCGATCTGGTTAGCCTCAACCAAACCGTTTAGTACTTGCTCTTTCACGCTGTTTTTCAGCGCTTGAGCCAGCTCACGCTCCATGTTCTTGCGCACTTCAGTTTTGAGCTCTTCAAAGCTGCCACTGTCGATACCAAAACGCTTAACGAACTCATCATTCACTTCAGGCAGAACCTGCTGTTCCACCTTGTTCAGCTTAGAAGCAAACTTAGCCGCCTTACCCTTGAGGTTCTCGGCGTGGTAGTCACTAGGGAACGTGACGTCGATGGTGAACTCATCACCGGCTTTTTTACCGATAATGGCGTCTTCAAAACCTGGGATCATGCGGCCAGCGCCCAGAACCAAGTTAAAGCCTTCCGCCTTACCACCATCAAACTCTTCACCGTCGATAGAGCCGATGAAATCCATGGTGACACGCATATCGTTAGCCGCTGCGCTATCAACGTCAGCCCAAGTGGCATGTTGCTTACGCAAGGTTTCGATCATGTTAGCCAGATCGTCATCTTTTACGGTCGCAACAGGCTTCTCGACCTTAATGGTCTCAAGACCTGCGATGTCGAACTCTGGGTAGACTTCAAAAGTGGCAGTGAACTCAAAATCCTGACCCTCTTTGATCTCTTTCGGATCCATGGTCGGTGCACCAGCAGGATTTAACTTGTGCTCAATGATCGCTTTGATGAAGTTGCTCTGCATCATGTCGTCGGCAACACGGGCATTCGCCATGGCGCCAAACATTTTCTTGATGATGGTGACCGGAGCCTTGCCAGGACGGAAGCCGTCGATACGACGAGTTTTGGCCAAGCCATTCAATTCTTTACGCACAGCAGTATCTACCGCTGCCGCTGGCACAGTGATGGTAAGACGACGTTCCAGACCTTGGGTTGTCTCTACAGAAACTTGCATTCTTCTACCTCGTTCATCTCAGCACTGCGTGCTGACCCTTTATTACCCTTAGGCAAAACCCAGGGTATTCCTGTTTATAAAGACAACGATATGTCTTTGTGATGAGAAAATATGACGCGGCATTATAGCGGCGCACTCTTAGCGAGTCGAGCCACTGATCCCCCTATGAAGCAGAGTCCAGCGACAATTTGGATAAAATCGCGCGTTATGTCGAGCTATCGTCCTGCCCGTGCCACTTAGCACAACTGAATATTTAACGGTTAAGGGAGAATGGCCCCGACATAGATGCCAAGAGTAAGCCGCAAACGCACAAGTTCATGCAAACATCCGGCAATCATAAGCTGGTAGTCAGATCGGGGCACACACCTCACTAATCTGTCATTGCGTCCCTCGCGTGGCCCCGCTATGGTGGCTGCCACATTGATTATTCAGGAGTTTCCCTATGGCTTTGTTCCGTTTTTTGTTCAACCTGCTCTGGTTTGTGCTCGGTGGTGTCATCATGGGGATCGCCTGGTGGCTGGCAGGTCTACTCTGCTTTATTTCATTGATCGGCATCCCTTGGGGCCGAGCTTGTTTTGTCATTGGCACCTTCACATTCTTCCCATTTGGTAAACAAGCGGTGAACCGCCACACCATGACGGGTCAACCCGATATTGGCACCGGCACCTTGGGGCTGATTGGTAATGTGATTTGGTTTGTACTGATAGGGATCTGGCTGGCCATCGGCCATGTTACCTCTGCCATCGCCTGTTTTGTCACCATTATCGGTATTCCCTTTGCCATCCAGCACCTCAAACTCGCCCTGATTAGCCTTGCCCCCATCGGCCAGATGATTGTGACCAACCAAGAGGCAGAAACAGGGCGCTATATTCGCTAATCAACCCCAGCGCTGACCGACGTCCGTTTATGTGATTTCATTTATTCGAGTATTCGAGGCACCTGATGCTCCCCAGCCATTTTTTTGCCAATCTAGCCCGCATGAAACTCATCTATCGCTGGCCGTTGATGCGTAATATTCAACCGGAAAACATCGCCGAGCACAGTTTACAGGTGGCCATGGTGACCCATGCCTTGGCCCTCATCAAAAATCGGCTGTTTGGTGGCACCGTGAATGCCGAGCGGGCCGCGGTGATGGCGCTCTACCACGACAGTAGCGAGGTACTCACCGGCGATCTACCGACCCCTGTCAAGTACTTCAATCCTGAAATTGCACGTGAATACAAGAAGATAGAGCTGGCCGCCGAACAGCGTCTGCTTAGCATGTTACCGCCGGAGCTGGTTGAGGATTTTCGTCCGCTGCTCGACTCCGGTGCACAAGATGCAGAGCAGGCCAGACTGGTTAAGGATGCCGACACCCTCTGCGCCTATACCAAGTGTTTAGAGGAGATCAATGCGGGCAACCGAGAGTTCGAACCTGCTCGCAAGCGCCTCGAAGCCATGCTAGAGGCACGAATGAGCGAGGAGATGCGCTACTTTATCGACACCTTTGTTGCCAGCTTCTCCTTGCCGCTTGATGAGTTGAACGCGCACTAAGCCACACCAGATGAGCTGAGAACAGAAGGGCCCGCCGGTTTACCGTGGGCCCTTCGTTATTTATCATCGGTTCAGATGCAGCGCATCAGTGACCCAGTTCGCGGGACGGCACCAGACCGCTCGCCCGCCAGGCGGGATAGAGGGTTGCGACCAGACTCATCAGGATGGCGGCGCCAGTCACAATGAGCAGATCCTGCATATGCAACTCTGTCGGCAAAAAGTCGATGAAGTAGATATCCGGATTGAGAAAACGGTGTCCGATAAGGGTTTCGACAACCCCGAGGAGCTGGGTCAGCTTGCTGGAGAGCAGGCCGCCGAGCAGGGCACCCAGCAGCGCACCGGCTACCCCATTGACCATCCCCTGAATGACAAACGTCAGCCGGATCTGCCCAGGACTCGCTCCCATGGTCTTCAAAATCGCGATCTCGCTGCGCTTCTCGTTCACCGCCATCACCAAGGTGGAGACAATATTGAAACAAGCCACCGCCACCACCATCAGCATCACCACATACATGACGGTACGCACCATCTGAATATCCTGATAGAGATACCCTTGGCTGTTCATCCAGCTACGAATATAAACGTGATGGGGAAATTGCTGGGCCGCCGCCACGGTGATCGATTGTGCCTTGAGCACATCGCTGACCCGCAGGCTAAACCCAGCCACGTCACTGCCCATACCACTGATTTCTTGCGCATCTGCCAGGTGCATGAAACCCAGCAGGCCATCGAGCTGGCCGCCAATCTCCAGTAACCCCACCACCGTCAAGGCTTCGCGCCGTGGATTTTTGATCCCCGCATCGGCGCCCCCTTGCGGTAGCAGCAGCGTCACCGTCTCGCCAACCTTGACCCCCAGTTTGTCGGCGATGCTCTTACCGAGGATCACTCCATGCTCGCCCGGCTGCAGCTCACGCAGGCCGCGACCGGTCATGAACTTGCCCGCATCCGACAGATTGGCCTCCAGCTCTGGCAATACCGCGCGCAGCTGTACACCTTTGAGAGAGGAACCAAACTCCAACAAGCCATTGAGACGGATCACCGGGGCGGCCGCTTCGACCCCTGGTTGGGCGAGCAAGTAGTCACGCAGGCGGGGCCAATCCGGCAGTGGCTGCTCGACCGCGTCCAACTCCCCTTGTGGCACCACTGAAAGCACTCGGTTTTTGAGTTCCCGCTCAAAACCGTTCATGGCAGAGAGCCCCAAGATCAAGGCCATCACCCCAAGGGCAATGCCGATCAGAGAAGAGGCCGAGATAAAGGCGATAAACCCGTTGCGACGGCGGGAGCGGCTGTAACGCAGGCCCAAAAACAGGGGCAGCGGCTTGAACATCAGGCAACCTCCGCCATCACGCCACTGACCAAGGTCACCCGGCGATGGAGCTTGGCCGCCAGATTCAGGTCGTGGGTCACCACCACAAAGGCGGTGCCCAGCTCTCGGTTCAGCTCACAGAGCAGTTCATACACCGCACTCGCACTGGCGTGATCCAGATTACCGGTGGGTTCATCCGCCAGCACCAAGCTAGGTTCATTGACCAGCGCTCGTGCAATGGCTACCCGCTGACGCTCACCGCCAGATAGCTCGGAGGGGCGATGGTTTAAGCGATGGGAAAGCCCCACTTTCGCCAGTATGGCCGACGCTTTTGCTCGCGCAGTGGCCACCGAGGCCCCCGCAATCAGCAGCGGCATGGCAGCATTTTCCAACGCGGTAAATTCAGCAAGTAGGTGATGGAACTGGTAGACAAAACCGAGCTCCTGATTGCGAAAACGAGCTTGGGTGCGGCTGTCCCAGCGGTGGATATCTTCCCCCTTAAACAATACGGTCCCGCTAGAGGGGGTATCGAGGGCCCCCATCAGATGCAGTAAGGTCGTCTTACCAGAGCCCGAACTGCCCACCACCGCCAGCATCTCACCGGGGGCAATACTCAGCTCAATGCCCTTGAGCACTTCCGTCTCCAGCTGCCCCTCTTTGTAACGATGAGTCAGCGCTTGGCAATGCAGCAGTGAGGAATGAGATACGGGTTTGTTCATACTGGGGACTCCACTTACATCAGTCACAACATTGGCACCTGTCACAACGCCAGCGGTCGTAGCGGATGTAACAACAGAAGATGCATCACGCACCACATTACTCATAACGTAACGCCTCAGCAGGCCTCACGCGCGCAGCTCGGGCTGCAGGATAGAGCGTGGCGCCAAAACTGAGCAGCACCGCCCCCCCCAAGATCATCAGCACTTGACTAGGCTCGACAATCACCGGCAACCCACTCCCTCCCGCCGCCATGTAGAGGTTAAGCCCCATGGCACTGAGTAGCGGATTAAGACCCAGCGTTAACCCAAGCCCCGCTAGCGCGCCAAACAAGGCACCAAACATGCCACTGGAGGCGCCGAGCACCATGAATATTTTGACAATTCCACTCTCACTCATGCCCATGGTGCGCAAGATAGCAACCTCCCCTTCCTTGTCGGTCACCACCATCACCAGCGCGGAGAGAATGTTGAAGGTAGCAACGGCGATGATCAGCACCAGCATCAGCCCCATCATCCGTTTTTCCATGGCGACCGCCTGAAATAGCTCCCCGCGCTCACGGCGCCAATCTTGCCAGAGCAAGCCATCGGGTAACGGGGTCTTGATCACCTGGTCAGCAGCAAAAGGATCATCGAGCCACAGGCGAATACCGCCGACCGTCTCTGGCGGCAAACGCAGCAGCCGCTGGGCATCACCAAGGGCTATCAGGGCAATCTGATCATCCACATCAGCCCCCACCCCAAATAGACCGGAAACCGTAAAAAGACGCTGAGCAGGCACTCGACCAAACGGGGTAAAGCGGGTGCCTTCGGTCAACATCAGCCGCACCTTATCGCCGACGGCCACGTTGAGGCGGCGCGCCACCCCCTGCCCCAGCACGATCCGGTAGTGGCCCGTTTGTAAGCTATCGAGGCGCCCCGCTTGCATCTGGCTATGCAGGATATCGTCGCTGGGCCAACGGGCGGGATCGATCCCCTGTACGTTAACCCCCGTCAACTGGCTGGCGCTTTGCAGCATGCCTTCGCTGTCTAGCATCGGCGCCGCCGCAACCACGTGGGGTAAACGGGTCAGCTCGGGCAGTGCAGGCGAATCGGCCTCTATCCGGCCAGCTTGGTGCGTCACCACCACATGAGGGATCACCCCCAAGATGCGCCCTTTGAGTTGCCCTTCGAAACCATTCATCACTGAGATCACCACGATCAACGCGGCGACCCCAATGGCAATGCCGAAGGTAGAAAACAGAGAAATAAATGAGACGAAGCGATTGCTACGCTTCGAGCCTGCATAGCGCAGGCCAATGGCCAGCGTAAGAGGCTGAAAAAGTCCGCTCTTCAAGGATATGTACGTTGCCAACAAAATAAGATGCCGGATAATAAAGGCAAATAGTCGATGACAACAAGGGATAGCCGCCATGCAAGAACAGTTCTTCAGCGTCACGCACGCCACACCGGTCAATGTGATCCTCATGCCGGCTGATTTTCAGCTTCCCTCGCTTGCAGAACTTGAAGCCGAGCTGCCCGAGCCTTTTCGTATCTCCTCAACCATTACCTCTATCGATCTGGTCACCACCCGCTTAATGCGTAATCAGAACGAATCGATGCACGACCTGATCGAAATCGTCAATCAGCAATCACGTAAAATCGACATGATCATGGGCTACGTGCTGTCGGTGCAAGATCACCCCGAGCAGCGTTTTCAAACCTTACGCTTTGGCGCAGGCCAGCTGACCTATTTGCATCCTCACCAAGGTCATGGCGCAGCCCCGACGGTTGATCAATTTGTCCAGCTGAAGATTTTTCTGCGTGATGAAGCAGCGGCTATCTACTGCTATGGCCAAGTCACGCACCTCACCACCAGCGAAGAGGGCCAGCAGGTTGCACTCGAGTATGTGCGGATCCGCGACGATGACCGTGAACTGCTGGTGCGGGCCAGCCTGCATGTGCAATCCAAACAGCTGAAACAGCGGGCCCAAGACCGCCAACGCTAATCGAGCTCAGTCACGCTAATTCACCCTCAACGTAACATCACACCAATGTGATTGTGATAAAGAATCGACTCATGCCAATCAGCCTTCCCACCTTGCCCGCCAACGCGGGCCAAAAAATAACGCTAGGCCAGCTGGTGGGGAGCAGCCTCTCGCTCACCGCCGCCCGTATCATTCAACAAAGTAACGGGCCGGTCCTGCTGCTCACGGCCGATACCCCCAGTGCCTTACGCCTTGAGCAAGAGCTGCCGTTTTTGCTGGCAGATCACCCCCTCGCGGGCCAAGCACGCCCTGTGCTGCTCTTTCCCGATTGGGAAACCTTGCCTTACGACAGCTTCTCTCCCCATCAGGACATCATCTCCCAGCGGCTGGAAACCCTCTATAAATTGCCGCAGATGGAAACCGGAGTCTTGATCGTCCCTGTCTCAACCCTGATGCTGCGTGCCGCACCGCGTACCTATCTGGATAAATACAGCCTGATGCTCAAGGCAGGGCAGCGCCTTAACTTGCAACAGTTGCGCACTCGGCTGGCCAATGCTGGCTACGTGGCGGTGGATCAGGTGCTCGAACATGGCGAGTTTGCCGCCCGCGGCTCACTGCTCGATCTCTTCCCCATGGGCAGCAGCACCCCCTATCGCATCGACTTTTTTGATGACGAAGTGGACTCCATTCGCCCGTTCGACCCTGAGACGCAGCGCTCCAGCGAGCCGGTGAAGCAAGTCAGCCTGTTACCAGCCCGGGAATACCCCACCGACGAGGCGGCCATCGAGCTGTTTCGCGGCCAATTTCGTGAACAATTTGAGCTGTCTCGGGCCGAAGGCTCCATCTATCAAGAGGTGAGTAAGGGTCGCTGGCCCGCAGGGATCGAATACTACCTGCCGCTGTTTTTCCAAGAGACCGCCAGCCTCTTTGACTACCTGCCTGCCCATACCTTGCTGCTCACCGTGGGGGACATCTACCCCGCCGCCCAGCGTTTTTGGAATGACATCGGCCAGCGCTATGAAGATCGCCGCTGGGATAACACTCGGCCGCTGTTACCCCCTGCCCGGCTCTATCTGCCAGTGGAGCAGCTGTTTGCCGCCCTCGGTCACTATGGGGCGGTACGCCTGCAAGAGGCCGCCACGACAGGGGGAGCCGGCCAGCACGATCTGCCGATCTCGCCACTGCCCGAGCTGCAGCTGGACCACAGCCAAGAGCAACCGCTGCTGGCGCTGAATGGGTTTTTGCAAGGGTTTACTGGCCGCGCCCTGTTTGTGGTGGAGTCAGAAGGGCGGCGAGAGGTGCTCGGCGATCTGCTGGCACGGATCGCGCTGCACCCCCACGAGTTCCCCTCCTTAAGCGACTTCATAGCGAGCCAAGCCGGTCACGGCCTGCTAGTCGCCCCACTTGAGCGTGGCTTCCTGTGGCAGGAGACGGGTCAGGAGCCACTGGCGCTGATCACCGAGACCGAGCTGCTGGGCGGTAAGGTGCGCAGCAAACGGGCGCGGGAGAAAAGCAAGAACTTAAGCTCAGATGCGGTGATCCGCAATCTCGGTGAACTGACCCAAGGCCAGCCGGTGGTGCATCTGGATCACGGGGTCGGCCGCTATCTGGGGCTCGAAACCATTGATGCTGGCGGCCTGCCTACCGAGTTCCTCACCCTCGAATACGCCGGTGGCGATAAGCTCTTCGTCCCAGTCACCCACTTGCACCTGATCAGCCGTTACACCGGCTCCGATAACCCCCCCAGCCATAAACTGGGTGGTGAAGCCTGGAGCAAGGCGCGGCGCAAGGCGGCCGAGAAGGTGCGCGATGTCGCCGCCGAACTGCTTGATGTCTATGCTCAGCGCGCCGCCCGCAGCGGCTTTGCCTTCGTCCATGACAAAGAGGCCTATCGTCAATTTGCCGCAGGATTCCCATTTGAGGAGACCTTTGACCAGCTCAATGCCATCAATGCGGTGCTGGGTGACATGTGTCAGGCCAAGAGCATGGATCGGCTGGTGTGCGGCGACGTGGGATTTGGTAAGACCGAGGTGGCAATGCGGGCCGCCTTCGTGGCGGTTCATGGCGGTAAACAGGTCGCGGTGCTGGTGCCCACCACCCTGCTCGCCCAGCAGCATTACGACAACTTTCGTGATCGCTTCGCCAACTGGCCAGTGCGGGTCGAGGTGCTAAGCCGCTTTCGCTCGGCCAAAGAGCAAGTCAGCGTGATGAAAGAGCTCAGTGATGGCAAGGTAGACATCATCATCGGCACCCATAAGCTGCTCGGCTCAGAGCTCACCTTCAAAGACTTAGGGCTGCTGATCGTCGATGAAGAGCACCGTTTCGGGGTGCGCCAAAAAGAAAAAATCAAGGCGCTGCGGGCCGATGTGGACATCCTCACCCTCACCGCGACCCCCATTCCCCGTACCCTCAACATGGCGATGGCTGGCATGCGCGATCTCTCCATCATCGCCACCCCGCCCGCCAAACGACTCGCCATCAAGACCTTTGTCCGCCAGCACGAGCCGGCGGTGGTGCGCGAAGCGGTGCTGCGGGAGCTAAAACGGGGTGGTCAGATCTACTATCTGCACAACGACGTGGAGAGCATTGAAAAGTGCGCCGCTGACCTTGCCGAGCTGGTGCCGGAGGCGCGCATCAACATCGCCCACGGTCAAATGCGCGAGCGCGATCTCGAGCGGGTCATGTCGGACTTCTACCACCAGCGCTTCAACCTGCTGGTCTGTACCACCATCATCGAGACCGGTATCGACGTCCCCAGCGCCAACACCATCATCATGGATCGGGCCGATCACTTAGGGCTGGCCCAGTTGCACCAACTGCGGGGCCGAGTTGGTCGCTCTCACCATCAGGCCTATGCCTACCTGCTCACCCCCCATGCCAAGCTGATGACCAAGGATGCCGCCAAGCGGCTGGAGGCGATCGCCTCCCTTGAAGATCTTGGCGCCGGTTTTGCGCTGGCCACCCACGATTTGGAGATCCGTGGCGCAGGCGAACTGCTCGGCGACGATCAGAGCGGCCAGATCGAATCGGTCGGTTTTACCCTCTATATGGAGATGTTAGAACAGGCGGTCGAGGCGCTGAAAAATGGCAAGGAGCCGTCCCTTGAACAGCTGATGAGCCAGCATACCGAGGTGGAGCTACGCCTGCCGGCCTTGTTGCCAGATGACTATATTCCAGACGTCAACATGCGCCTTTCTATGTACAAGCGGATCGCCAGTGCGGCGGACGAGCAGGAGCTGCGTGAATTAAAAGTGGAGTTAATTGACCGCTTTGGCCTGCTACCAGAGCCCAGTAAAACCCTGTTGGAGCTGGCGGCCTTCCGCCAACGCGCCACGGCACTGGGGATCCGGCGGGTAGAGATGAGCGAGCGCGGCGGCTATCTCGACTTCACTCAAGAGACCAAGGTCAACCCCACCTATCTGGTCAAGCTGCTCTCCAGCCAGCCACAGGTCTATAAGATGGACGGGCCGACCCGCTTACGCTTCCAGATGCCAACCCAAGATCGCGCCCAGCGCCTGAAGTTGGTGGATGGCTTGCTGACAGATCTGGCCAGCAACAGCCTGTGAGGCTCTGCGGCCTTGGCGGCTAGCCAGAGGAATAACGCCAACGAAAACGGGAGCCATATCGGCTCCCGTTTTATTGCTGCTGGCGGGTGCTGAGGATGAACAGTGCGACAACGCCAGTCGGGCCTCAGTCAGCTCGCAGGTGAATCGAGTAGGTTCAGCCCACTCGGCCCGGCTCCTCGTGGGAGGAGAACTCCCGCATAAACGCCTCGGCCCGCTCCACCATCTTGGTTGAGCCAACGAAGTATGGGGTACGCTGGTGCAGCGCGGTCGGCTGGAT
Organism: Aeromonas cavernicola; assembly: GCF_002795305.1. Taxonomy (GTDB): domain Bacteria; phylum Pseudomonadota; class Gammaproteobacteria; order Enterobacterales; family Aeromonadaceae; genus Aeromonas; species Aeromonas cavernicola. Next base: position 2,894 of record NZ_PGGC01000034.1, on the reverse strand, counting down.
ATCCATGATCCGACCAAAGCCATCGGATGCCTTGCCACCGGCCTGCTCCACCAGAAACGCCATCGGGTTGCACTCATAGAGCAGGCGCAGCTTGCCATTGGGCGAGTTGGTGCCGGACGGGTAAATATAGATGCCGCCCTTGAGCAGGTTGCGGTGAAAATCGGAGACCAAGGAGCCAATATAGCGGGAGGTATAAGGTCGATTGGTCGCCTCGTCACGCTCTTGGCAATATTTGAGGTACTTCTTCACCCCATCAGGGAACTTGATGTAGTTGCCCTCATTGATCGAGTAGATCTTCCCCTCTTGAGGGATCCGAATATTCTCGTGGGAGAGGCAAAAACACCCGATAGAGGGGTCATAGGTAAACCCATTGACGCCAAATCCGGTGGTATAAACCAACATGGTTGACGAGCCGTAAATCACATAGCCGGCAGCCACTTGGCGATGACCGGGCTGCAGAAAATCCGCCAACGTCACAGGGGAGCCCTGTGGGCTAACCCGGCGATAGATAGAGAAGATGGTCCCAACAGAGACGTTCACATCAATGTTGGTCGAGCCATCGAGCGGGTCAATCAGCACCACATACTTGGAGTTTTGCGAGAGGGGCGAGCTAAACGCGACAAAGTCGTCCTCTTCTTCCGAGGCCATGCCACAGACTTCGCCACGGGCTTCCAACGCCGCCTTAAAACGCTCGTTAGCATAGACGTCCAGCTTCTGCTGCACCTCTCCCTGCACGTTTTCGGCGCCCATAGAACCGATGATATCCGCCAGCCCCGCTTTATTGATTTCTCGGTTGACCACTTTGGCTGCTAGCCGGATGGAGCTCAGTAATGAGGTTAATTCGCCAGTGGCGGTGGGGTACTCCGCCTGTTTTTTGACGATAAATTCACCCATGGTGATCATGTTGCGCATTGTGGGTCCTTTAAAGTGGGCGTCCGTGTGATTGAAAACGTTTGCAGTTATCGACAAAAAAACGCCGCGCGGCGGCGGTGTCATTTTGTAACCCAATGTAACGGCAGTTTTTTGTTTTTGCAGCGAATTAAGCAGCGTACAAAATCACCACATCTGGTCTTGCTAAGCGGCCTTTAACGGAAAAATAGGGGATGGTAAGGCCATTTGGGGGCGCTTAATTCGTGCTGATAAACCTTGCTCGTTAGCAATAACAGCGCCATGGCCTCGCACTTGAGATCCCCCTATCGATCCCGCACACTGACCCCGCTTTCGCCGCAACCCAATTAAGGAAATGCAATGAGAAGGATGTTTATTGCTGGCGCCATTGCCAGCCTGCTGGCCATGGCCACCCTACCCAGTCTGGCGGCGCAGGTGCCTGCGGGCACCAAACTGTTGCCTGATGCCCAGCAAACCTATGTCACCAACATCAACTCTGAACCCACCACTATCGACCCCCAGCGGGTGGAAGAGAGTGCCGGCGGTGCGGTGGTTAATGACCTGTTTGAGGGGCTCTATACCTTGGATGCCAACGGCAAGTCGCAACCTGCTGGCGCCCTTCGTTATCAACTGGATAGCAGCGGCACCGTCTACACCTTCACACTCAGGCCCGAGGCCAAGTGGTCTAACGGTGAGCCGGTGACGGCGGCCGACTATGTCTATGGCTGGCAGCGGGCGGCCGACCCCAAGAGTGCCTCTAATTACGCGTGGTTTATTGAGCTCATGGGGGTGGCCAATGCCGCTGAAGTGATCAAAGGCAGCAAGCGCCCCGAGGAGCTGGGCATCAAGGCCATCGACCCACACACCTTGCAGGTGACGTTAAGCAACCCCGTGCCGTTCTTCTTAAAGATGCTGTCACACTACACCACCTTCCCTGCCCCCAAAGCCACCATCGAGCAGCATGGCAGCGAGTGGGTTAAACCGGGCAATATCGTCTCTAACGGGGCCTTTATGCTCAAGGAGTGGACTCCCAATGAGCGGCTGGTCTCGGTGCGCAATCCCCACTACTGGGATAACCAGCACACGGTATTAAATCAGGTGGTCTATCTGGAGATCGTCTCAGCATCGGCTGCCTATAGCCGCTACCGCACCGGTGAACTGCACTACACCATCTATCCGGTTGAACAGTACCAACAGATCAAGCGCCAGAGCCCGCAAGATCTGCTCACCGCCCCCATGCTGGCCACCTATTACTATGTGTTCAATACCCAGCGCAAACCGTTTGATGATCCACGGGTGCGCAAAGCGCTCTCCTTGGCCATCGATCGGGAAACCATCACCAATAAGGTCTTAGGACAAGGCCAGCAGCCGGCATACAGCCTGACGCCACCCACGGTGGATGGCTTTGAGCTGAAAAAAACTGCCAGCGAGCAGCTCAGTCAAGGGCAGCGGATCGCGCAAGCTAAAGCCCTGCTGGCAGAGGCGGGCTACGGCCCCGCGAAACCGCTAGCGGTAGAGATCCTCTACAACACTGACGAGAGCCATAAGAAGATCGCGCTGGCCATCTCCGCCATGTGGAAACAGCACTTAGGGGTCAGCGCCAAACTCAACAACATGGAGTGGAAGAGCATGGTCTCTGTACTCAATGACGGGGATTTTGGCATCAGCCGTTACTCGTGGAACGGTGACTATAACGATGCGTCCACCTTTCTCGACATCCTCACCTCATCGAGCAGTGCAAACAGCGGCCAGTGGTTCCAGAAAGAGTACGACAGGCTGCTGGCCAAGGCCCATGACAGCCAAGATAACGCCGAGCGTAATCGTCTCTATCAGCAGGCCGAGCAGATGATTGAGGATCATGCTCCGATGGCCCCTATCTACTTCTACGTCAAATCGCGGCTACTGAAACCGTTTGTCAAAGGCTACCCCAGCCAAAACCCACAAGACGTCGTCTACAGCAAAGATATTTATCTGGTTGCCCAATAAAAAACCGCGCTTGCCACTGG
>NZ_PGGC01000033.1 GCF_002795305.1 Aeromonas cavernicola | reverse complement strand
ACTAACCTTCCATGTGGAACTTTGTCAAAGGCCTTGCTGAAGTCCATATAGACTACATCCACTGCCTTACCCTCGTCAACATTCCTTGTAACTTCTTCAAAAAACTCAATAAGGTTCGTCATACATGACCTTCCACGCACAAATCCATGCTGACTACTCCTAATCAGATCCTGTCCTTCCAGATAAGTATAAATACTATCTCTAAGAATACCTTCCATCAATTTACCCACCACTGAAGTCAAACTGACAGGTCTATAATTGCTAGGCTGACTTCTAGAACCCTTTTTAAACAATGGAACCACATGAGCAATACGCCAATCTTCCGGCACACTCCCTGTTTCTAAAGACATCTGAAAGATCTCTGTCAGAGCTCCTGCTATTTGTACACAATCTTCCCTCAAGGTCCTAGGGAATATCCTGTCAGGATCCGGAGATTTATCTACTTTTAAATTTCTTAAACGCGCCAGTACTTCCACCTCTTTAATTGCGATAGGTTCCATAACATCCTTGCTTCTATCCCACACCTTACACATTTCCATATCCTTTTCCTTAGTGAACACCGAAGAAAAGAAATCATTTAAGATCTCTCCCATCTCCCTCGGCTCCACACATAGCTGACCACTCTGATTCTCTAAGGGACCAATTTTATCCCTCACTATCCTCTTGCTTTTAATATACCTGTAGAAACCTTTTGGATTTACTTTCCCCTTGCTTGCCAAACCAACCTCGTATCTTCTTTTAGTTTTTCTGATTTCTTTCTTAAGATTCCTTTTACATTCTTTATATTCCTCGAGCACCTCTTTTACTCCATGCTGGCTATATTAATTGTATATCTCTCTTTTTCTGAACCAAGTTTCGAATACCCCTTGAAAACCATGGCTCTCTCAAACTTTTAACCTTTCCTTTCAACCTAACAGGAACATAAAGATTCTGTACCCTAAAAATTTCACCTTTAAATGACCTCCATTTCTCTATTACATCCTTCCCATAAAACAACTTGACCCAATCCACTCTCTCTAAATCACTTTCGCATCTCCTCAAAGTGAGCCTTTCTCCAATCAAAAATCTCAACCCTACGTCCAGTCCTGTCCTTCTCCATTACTATATTGAAGCTAATGGTATTGTGATCACTGGACCCTAAGTGCTCCCCAACACATACATCCATCACCTGACCTATTTCATTCCCTAACAGGAGATCCAACACTGCCCCTTTTCTAGTTGGTACCTCTATGTACTGTTGTAAAAAACTATCCTGCACACACTTCAAAAACTCTAAACCATCCATCCCTTTTACAGAATGAGCTTCCCAATCTATGTGTGGAAAATTAAAATCTCCCACAATCACAACCTTGTGTTTACTACAAATATCTGCTATCTCCTTACACATTTGCTCTTCCAACTCTCGCTCCCCATTCGGTGGCCTATAATACACTCCTATCAGTGTTACTACACCTTTCGCATTCCTCAATTCCACCCAAATAGCCTCCCTAGACGAGCCCTCTAACCTATCCTTCCAAAGCACCGCCTTAATCTTTTCTCTGACAAGTAATGCAACCCCTCCTCCTCTTGTCCCTCCGATTCTATTACACCTGAAGCAATTAAATCCAGGAATGTTTAGTTGCCAATCACACCCCTCCTGCAACCATGTTTCACTAATTGCTACAACATCATATTTCCATTTATCAATCCATGCTTTGAGCTCATCCACTTTTCTTACAATGTTCCTAGCATTAAAATAGATACATTTAAGATGCTCACCA
>NZ_PGGC01000032.1 GCF_002795305.1 Aeromonas cavernicola | reverse complement strand
AGATGTGTATAAGAGACAGTTCACGGATAGCGAAACGCAGGCCGTCGTCCATTGCGATCGGTGCAATCAGGGTAACAACCATTTTGATGTTGTCGCCCGGCATGACCATCTCTACGCCTTCCGGCAGTTCGATGGTTCCAGTCACGTCGGTTGTACGGAAGTAGAACTGTGGACGGTAGCCTTTGAAGAACGGGGTATGACGACCACCTTCTTCTTTGGACAGCACGTACACTTCAGATTCGAACTTGGTGTGCGGCTTGATTGAACCCGGCTTGGCCAGTACCTGACCACGCTCTACGTCTTCACGCTTAACACCACGCAGCAGCGCGCCGATGTTCTCGCCTGCACGACCTTCGTCCAGCAGCTTACGGAACATTTCAACACCGGTACAGGTGGTAGAAACGGTATCTTTGATACCCACAATTTCTACTGTCTCACCAACTTTAACGATGCCGCGCTCTACACGACCGGTCACGACGGTACCACGGCCAGCGATAGAGAATACGTCTTCGATTGGCATCAGGAACGGCAGGTCAATGGCACGCTCTGGCTCAGGGATGTAGCTATCCAGGTGGCCAGCCAGCTCGATGATCTTCTCTTCCCATGCTGCGTCGCCTTCCAGCGCTTTCAGCGCGGAACCACGGACTACCGGCAGGTCATCACCTGGGAAATCGTACTCGGTCAGCAGTTCACGCACTTCCATCTCGACCAGCTCGAGCAGCTCTTCGTCATCAACCATGTCACACTTGTTCATGAACACGATCATGTACGGGATACCAACCTGACGACCCAGCAGGATGTGCTCACGAGTCTGCGGCATCGGGCCGTCAGTCGCTGCTACTACCAGGATCGCGCCGTCCATCTGGGCAGCACCGGTGATCATGTTTTTAACGTAGTCGGCGTGACCCGGGCAATCTACGTGGGCGTAGTGGCGGGTAGCGGTGTCGTACTCTACGTGGGAGGTATTAATGGTGATACCACGCTCACGCTCTTCCGGTGCCTTGTCGATCTGGTCGAAGGCGAAAGCTTTACCACCAAAGTGCTTGGCCAGCACGTTGGTGATAGCTGCTGTCAAAGTGGTTTTACCATGGTCAACGTGGCCGATAGTACCCACGTTAACGTGCGGTTTATTACGCTCAAATTTTTCTTTAGAC
>NZ_PGGC01000313.1 GCF_002795305.1 Aeromonas cavernicola | reverse complement strand
TGTATAAGAGACAGAAGTTGTCCATGCTGCTTCAGGAGCCTGATGGCTGAGGACACCAGGCAGACAATCTCTGAAGAGTATTGATAATGGCTGGGGTCACCCCTCTTGTGAAGTTAATGAGAAACAGGGGTTCCAGAACAGATCTCTGAAGAACACCATTGGTCACGGACTTCTAGACTGATTATTTTCCATCTACTACCACCAATCAATAACCTTCAAGACCTTGGCCTCAGTACCTCCTTGTTCAATTGGATCTTCAATTTCCTCACTTGCAGCCCCCAGTCAGTTCAGATTGGAGACATCTCCTCAATCTCCATCAGCACAGGTGCAAATACAAGGCTGTGTGCTTAGTCCCTGGTCTACTCACTTTACACTTTTGACTGTGTGGCTTAGCACAGCTCCAGACATATTTAAGTTTACCGATGACACCACTGTCGTGGGCTGAATCAAAGGTGGTGATGAATCAGCATATAGGAGGCAGACTGAAAATTTGGCTGAATGATGCCAAGGAGAGGATTTCAAGACTTCAGGAGAAGGAAACAGAGGTCCATGAGCCTGTCCTCATTGGAGGATCAGAGGTGGAGGAAGTTAGCAAATTTAAATTCCCAGGTGTCATATTTC
>NZ_PGGC01000312.1 GCF_002795305.1 Aeromonas cavernicola | reverse complement strand
GTTGTATCCGGGTTTGTGGGAATCGTTGATATTGCAGAAGTGGTATCGAAATATGGCAATGTGAAAGTGACGAACGATAATGGATTGTATATCACAATGTAGAAAGAAATTGTAAATTCATGTGTAACCTATTCTCAAGGGAGAACGGGTGATTTTCTTTGTGTATGTTTTGCTGACTTTTTTTCAGGATGACGAATTGATGATTCTGTATGTTGACGAGCATGCCATAAGCAACCCTGAGAGATTTTCACAGAGTGCAAATCTCTTTTTGAAGTATGGGGGTGTTACGAACACGGGGACAACCCCTTTTTATGGACTTTAATGGACAAATGGGTGCTGAGAAAGAATCGGGCATACGGGCCGAAGGGCCGCAGTGTGAACTGGAAACACAGGGGAAAATCTTCAAAGGCCGACAGAACAGCAGGAGATCTGTTGGTGGAGCCAGCAAATACCAGAAGATAAACAGGTCCCCGACATCCTGATAAGGAACAAAGGAACTTTTGGACAATGCTTGATTAACAGGCCAGAGACCGGTGAGAGAGC
>NZ_PGGC01000311.1 GCF_002795305.1 Aeromonas cavernicola | reverse complement strand
TTTTTTATTGATCAAACATGTAAAGCTAGGCAGTGCAAACCGACGGTAGGAGATCGACAAATGAAATGGCAGTGTCGTGACCTGTTCGGGAGTTGCGTCGCCAACTCTCAAGCGATGCGGGAGCGCATCAGCCTGGAGACCGTGGGAACCAACTCACCCGCAGGGCGCTACATTGCGCGGCGGTTCACCGTTCCCGAGGCGGCCAAGCTGGTGAAGGTCACCCCGCAGGCCATTTATGCAGCCCACCGTGAGGGGCGTCTGCCGCCAGCTGACACCGACGCGAATGGGCGCAAGCTGGGTTACACCCTGGCCCAACTGGATGGCATGCGCCAGCTGTTCGGCACCCACCCNTGGCGCAAGCATGCCATCAGCGTAGCCGTCGCCAGCAACAAGGGGGGCAGCTACAAGAGCAGCGTGGTGGTGCATACGGCCCAATGCGCGGCCCTGATGGGTTACCGGGTGCTGGTCATAGACACCGACCCGCAGGGTACGCTCGGCGAATACTTCGGCTATACCGCCAAGTGGGTCGATGCAGGCCGCACGATTGCCCCCTGGATGTTCGGCAAGGCCGAAAGCCTCGACTATGCAATTCACCCCACCTGCTGGCCCCGGCTCGACCTTCTCCCGGCGAACCAGGAGCTGCAGCGCATCGACCGCGAAATGGCCGACATGGATCTGCCATAC
>NZ_PGGC01000310.1 GCF_002795305.1 Aeromonas cavernicola | reverse complement strand
CGTGATAGAGCGGGGTCTCGGCGGTTCTGTGGCTGCAGATAAAGGGCAGGAACACCAGCGGGTACTCCAGCCCCTTCGATTTGTGGATGGTGACGATCTGCACCAATTTCCGCTCGGATTCGAGGCGCAGCACCTGCGACCCATCCTGGCCGTTGGGGCGACTCACCGCCTCTCCCAGCCAGCGCAGCAGGGCATATTCCCCGTCCAGCTCGCTGCTCACCTGTTGCAGCAGCTCGCCGAGATGGAGGAAGTTGGTCAGCCGCCGCTCGCCATAGGGGCTCGCCAAAAGCGAAGAGGCGAGATTGCGTCGGTGCAGCAGGGCCCGCAGCATGGCCAGCACGCCGCGGCGGTGCCAGATCGATCGGTACTCCATAAACTCCTGCACCGCGCTCTCCCACGCCCGCTCGTCGCTGGCCAGCCCATCGAGCGCTTTGGCGTCGAGATCAAACAACCCGGTGGCGAGCGCCGCCCGCAGGCTCCTCTCTTCACTCGGGTTCTGGCAGGCGTGCAAAATCAGCAAAATCTCCCGCGCCTCCGTCTGCTCCAGCACGCTCTCGCGGTTCGACAGATAGACCGAGGCGATGGCGAGCCGCGCCCGCTCCTGCTGCACCAGCTTGCCCTCGGCGCCGGTGCGCACCAGCACGGCGATATCTCCGGCCTTCACCGCCTGATCGCCTATCTTCGCCTTGCCCTCGCGGGCCAGGGTCAGCTGGCGGTGGATCTCGGCGGCGGTGGCGCGGGCCATCTTGCTCTGGTAATCCCCCCGGTTGAAGGTGGGCTGGCCGGTCAGCTGCCAGCAGTGGAGCACAGGGGCGGCTTCGCCATCCAGCTGCAGCGCCTTGCTCTTGCCCTGCGCCTCCACCGGCAGAAAGGGGATATCCGCCTCGTAGATAAAGGGATCCTTGGCTCGCTCAAACAGGCCGTTGACCGCCCCCACCAGCGCACTGCTGGAGCGCCAGTTGCGCCCGAGGGTGTAGTGGGCACTCACATTTCGCCGCGCCTGAATGTAGGTAAAGATGTCGGCGCCGCGAAAGCCGTAGATGGCCTGCTTGGGGTCACCGATCATCAACAGCGCCGTGCCTGTGTGGCCGCCACTCTCTTGTGAACCACTCTCTTGTGAACCACTCTCTTGCAAACAATAGAGCCGATGGAAGATGCGGTACTGCTGGGGGTCGGTATCCTGAAATTCATCGATCATGGCGACCCGGTAGGTGGTGCGAATGCGCTCGCAGAGCCGCTCGCCAAGGCTGGAGCCAAGCGCCCCGTCGAGATCTTTGAGCAGGTCATCGAACGAGAGCTGATGAGCTTGGCGCTTGCTGGCCTGCATCCGGCTGCGCACCACCTTGGCGGCCCGCTGCGGGATGAGATCCCGAATACCGGGGCGGCTCGCCAGCAGCTCATCGATTTGGCTAAAGAGCGGCAGGGTCGGCACTGCGCCCCCCTTCTTGAGGTTCTCTTCCAACACCGTCTGACCGAAGCGCTCCAGCTCCTTCGGGATGGCATAGCCGCTGGCCTCCTCTTGCGCCCAGTCGCTTATCTTGGCGAGCCGCCCCGGTATT
>NZ_PGGC01000309.1 GCF_002795305.1 Aeromonas cavernicola | reverse complement strand
ACGATCACCGGCAAGCTCGCCAGCCAGAGCCAAGGGCGAGTCGGCTGGGCATCAGGCAACAGATAGGCCTGCATGGCCGGTGCCAACATCGGGCGCGAGCGGGAGCGTCGCCAGCCTTGCCACAACCACGGCAGCAGAGCGAGTAGCCAGAGTGGCCGCAGCAATATCACCTCCATCGGGACCATCCTTGCCGCACTGCGCGGGCCAGTCGCTCAGAGGCGAAACGTGGCAATACCATCAGCAGCCACGCCAAGGCCAGTGGCCAAGGATAGAGTTCAACCACCGGTTGCCCTTGAACCAGCGGCGTCGCGCTCGGCTCTAAGATGTTGATGGCATCATTGATGGCCGTCACGTCGTGCAAGGTGCGAGCCCGAAAATAGCGTCCCTGACCGAGTTCTGCGATCTGGCGCAGCAGGGGTTCATCCAACTCACTGCTGGGATCGTGCAGCGCCCCGCCGCGCTCCTCATCAGGCTGGGGCAAGGCCCCCGGCTCAGCGCCGACCCCGACGGTGTAGATGCGC
>NZ_PGGC01000031.1 GCF_002795305.1 Aeromonas cavernicola | reverse complement strand
GCCGTTGAAGGCCATATCAACAATCTTGTCTTTGACGCCAGGCTTGCGGGCTTCATAGGTGTAGGTGAGCTGAAACACGTGCACACAGACGGGGCAACGATAGCGAACATGGCCGGCAGGGGTCTTCCCATGGCGATATACGTGGTCAGAGTTGCAACGAGGGCAGTGAACGGTGATGGATGCCATGAAGCTATGAGTCTCAAAAGCACTCATCATACCAGCTCAACCGATCGGAGGCATCACCACTATTTTTATCTGACAACTCCTTTTGGGATAGGTTCTAAGTCTTGGTGCAGTAAATGGCAGACGCTGTCGGCCTATTTTAAATATCCAGATTACGTGCGCACCGCGATTTACACGACCAACGCGGTCGAGACGGTGCATCGGCAATTTCGCAAACGGACCAAGACCAAGGGCGGCTTCGCGAACGCAAACAGTTTACTTAAGCTGCTCTACGCCGGTATGTTGCAGGCATCCGAACGCTGGACACACCCAGTGCAGAACTGGGATCTGACACTGTCGCAGCTGTCGATCCACTTCGCCGGCCGACTGGATGGTGATATCGACCTATGATCGTCTGACACAGAATATTGAACACCCTCGGCCGTCAATTTTCTGTCAAAAAACGCTCGACGGACAAAACAGGACGTTGAAAGGTGTTTTAATTGACGTTTTATCTTAAGGTCCTGTACATGAGCTGCTCTTAAACTTCAGAGGAAGTTGAATGGTTATTTTGCTGAATTTCAGCCAGTGCTGCATTTTCAACTTGTTCCAACCACACCAGCAAACGCAGCACTTCATCAATTTCTTCGAGGCTAACAAAATCATAGCGGCGGTGGGTAGCAAAAATTCGCCGCGCCAATTTCACATCCGTCACGACCGGAACCCCCATTTTCTCAGCGTAAGCACGTACCGCTAATGCGCGTTGATTGGTTTCTTTGACTGAGATTAATGGAATGGGCGATAACTCAGGCTTAAAATAGATTCCCATCGCAATATGCATTGGGTTGGCAATAATTAATCGTGAATTTTCAATATCTGACTTTACTTGCTCAGATAAAATTCCCATATGCATTTCGCGGCGGAATGATTTAATCTCTGGGTTTCCATCTTGCTCTTTCATTTCACGCTTCACTTCTTGCTTGTCCATTTTCATTTCTTTCATGAACAAAAAGTACTCTGCCAGCGCATCAAGCAGCAGAACCACGACGATGCATGCTAAACAAATCATCACCAGAGATAACAAAAGCTCTCGCCAGACAATCGCAATAGCAATTGGATCGCCGTTCAACTGTGAAAATAGGATTGCTTTTTTCTTACTCCATAAAACCAAAATAGCCACTACAAAACTGGTTAAATATAGCAACGCCTTGACGACCTCCTTGATGGTTCGCAAGCTAAATAATTTTTTGAAGCCGTTTACCGGATTTAAAGCAGAGAAATTTAATTTCAACGCTTGGCTGGCAAATATAAATCCGCTTTGTAAAAGACTCGGTAAGGCCGATGCCAACACACAAAGCACTAATACCGGCATAAATAGCTTAAAACCCTGCCATATCACGGCTATCACATACCCTTGCATATCCGGTTGCGTTTTATTGGCCAAGACTTGCTGAAAGGCGACCATGAGTTCAATCAGTGAGGCACTCGTTGCCAAATACAGAATACCAAACAAGGTTAAACACGCGACGATCAAATCGCGACTTTTGAATGACTGCCCTTTTTTAGCCGAATCCCGCAATCGCTTTTGTGTCGGTTTTTCTGTTTTGCTTGCCATTTCAATCCTTCTTGCTTTCTTTTAACCAACTAGGTAATTCGGCAGCAGGAAACGCCAGCTGCATGACTCGCTCAGGCAATACAGGACTAAAATAAAGCAAAATAATGAAAAATGCGATTCCACTTTTCACCGTAAGTGATATAGCAAATGCATTCATTTGAGGAGAAAAACGAGATAATAAACCCAGCAGGACTTCCGAAAGTAATAATGCGGCAATAACAGGACTGGCCACCACCAATGCTTGACTGGCAACATTATTAATAAACCACCACAACATCGGTAATACCGGCATACAGCGGCCAAATGGCTGACACAACACATAGCTTTCTCGGAATGTCTCGAGTACTAGCAGCATCCCGCCACCTTGCAAATACACTACGGCGGCAAATATATTTAAAAAATTCGCCATTTCAGAAGTATCAACACCGTTCGCTGGATCAATCGTGCTGCTCAGTGTCGCTCCGCGCTGATTATCTATAATGCTGCCTAGGGCATGAAAAACCCAAAATGGCCATGCCAGCAGAAATCCTAATAACAGACCCAGCATGACTTCACGGCTAAATAGAAAGATAAAATCTATAGTTTGAAAATTTGGCATACGCTCAAGCGTATGAGGCCATATTCCCACGGCCACCAGCATGGTCACCGAGATACGTAGTAATCCGCTTAATATACCGCCATTTAAAAACGGTAAGATAAAAAAAACAGGCGCTAAACGCGCAAATCCAATTGCAGCAGAGGCGACCCAAGTATGGGTTTCAAAATACACCAACGACAAAATTCATTACCCCTTACTCATCGCAAGGCGCATTATTTCCCGCCCAAAACTCACCAGCGTTTCACTATACCAACCCGATAAAAGAAAAAGACAAAGACTAACACCCAGCAGTTTGATGCCAAAAGGTAATGTCTGTTCTTGTAACTGAGTAACTGTTTGGAATAATCCGACCAATAAGCCAATAGCGGTCGCAATAATAATCGGCCACGCCGACATTAACAGCACCAGATACAACGCTTTGTTGCCGGCAAACATCAAATCATTCATTGGCCATACCTTTTATCTTGGGACCTAGGATTTAACTCACTAAATCCAAGTACTGCAAGACTAAACCTCGAGAGAGTAGCGTCCATCCATCCAGCGCAACGAAGAGCACCAGCTTGATCGGGGTCGAAATGGTCACTGGACTCATCATCATCATGCCCAGCGCCAGCAAAATACTGGAGATAACCAAATCGACAACAACAAAAGGGAGATAGAGATAAAAACCAATTTTAAATGCACTTTTGATTTCACTGAGAGCATAGGCTGGCAATAATGCCAAGATCGATGGTCGCTCAATCTCTTCTTGTGGGCCGATTGTCGCCTCATTTTTATCTCGCCCTATCTGAGCTTTTTCAAAAAAGCGAACCAACTCAGGATCAGCATATTTACGTAAATAATCACGGTAACTGTCGAGACCGTTATCGACAAAATTGCTGAGTGCCGAAACACTGGTGAAACTAATTTGCTCTTCCTGAGCGTACTCATACGCTTGCTTTGCAACCGGCATCATCACGAACATCGACAACAAAAGCGCTATACCATTTAATGTCATGTTCGATGGCACTTGCTGTAATCCTAATGCATTACGCACCATGACAAACACGATCGAAAACTTGATAAAGCAGGTCCCCGACGCAACTAAAAATGGCAATAACGTCGAAAATGCCAGTAGCGCAATTAACGATATATCATTCGCCATCTTTGCTCTCATTTAACCAGGTGTTAACTTCAACGCCTAGCTGCCCTTCCAGCTGGACTAATTCGCCATACCCGATAGGTGTGCCATTAGCACGAATTTCCACACGCTGTTCAGCCTGTGCCGGAATAGGCAACAGTTGGCCTTGATACAACGCTTGCAGTTCCGTGAGGGTGAGACGGCAATGATGTAAAACAAACTCTAACTGCACGGGTAACTGCCCTATCTCACGAGCAATACCAGCGTTATCCTGAATTTCTGCTAATTCCGCGTATTCCTGAAACTCCATCACAATCCCTTCTTCAACTTGTTGATATTGGCCTAATGTTTTAGCAAAACAGCGGATCGCAGACACTAGCGTGCTGATTAGCAACACATCGCTGGCTTCCACGCGCGTTAAAAGAGATAAACTGACGCGGCTTTCGCCTATCACCACGCGCACTGGCCAGTGCAAAGCGCTTGGGAGCGGAGCGGAGCGGCCACCCGCTTCATTGATTCGCTCGAACCACACCGGACCAGAACTCGACATTACTTTGAGCATCGCGTGATCAGGTAACCCATCAGCTGACTGCAGCGCCCCTAAGCTGAGCCGTTGATAATGCAACGCAGGTATCTGGAAGAACAACGGTTTTTCCACCGCAGCCAACCAAGCGACAACATAAGGATCAACATCAGCGACAGAAGCCAAACCGGCCATATCCGGGGCCACATGCGCCAACCAATCCCTCGGCCTGAGCCAGCCTTGCCAGCGCTGCTCACCGTCTGCCAGTAGCAGCCACATACCTGTGCGAGGTGGCGAATCAACGGTCACATCCCAGCCTTGTTGTTGCCACTGAGTGGCAATAGTAGCTAAATTGCTCGCTGCCCTATCTCGGCGTTTTAGTGCTAACCTTGACATCAAATCTCTTCATCCTCGTGTTGCTGCTGATGTGGATTTCTCTCCTCACCCCCATCACGAGCCAATTGCCACTTTTGCGGATGGCCAGATTGCCACTGTTCGGTAAGCTGCTGCGTTACCACCGAATCTGAAGGCTGTAGCAGCAAATTGCCGCCGGGGGCTCCTTGCATCGTTACCGTATGCTCTGCCCCCCAGCGGGTGAAACGATAGGTCAGCCCATTAGGTTGCTTGACCGGCATCTCAGCACTCTGTGCTGCAAAAGGTGATGGCGAAGACATATTCATTTTCTGTTCATTAACCGGGTGTAACGTTGTTTTTCGCCCAGCTAGGCTGGTTTGTAACCCAGCAGATCCCGCCCCGTCTTCGCGTACACGGTTTTCTCGCGTATATTTCTGAATAGCCAAACCAGACATCAGCAATGTAGGTAACGACTCAGAGCCGGTGGCAGACAGGATTTCGAATCCGCGCCCATCCGTGCGCGGCACCGTCCGCACCGTTACTCTGTCAGTGTCGGTCTTTGCCAACGCGGAGCTGCCAGATACGATGCCTGAAGATGATGCGGCATTGACTTGCGCAGTGAGTAGCGACAGCGTTTTGGCGGGTTCCGTAACGCCACGCGCAGAGGAAAGCCCACTAGTTAAACCCTCAGTACGGCTTGCATTCAGTGGAGTCATTGTTGTTTGACTCACCGAAGGTTGACCCTTTGATGGGCGATGGCTCACGATATTTCCTGAGCGCACAGCAAGCAATGCCGGCGGTAATGTGTGTGCCAAGACAGGCGTTAGCGAGATCTCATTCGCAGCGTCATCTTGGCTATCATCGTCATGACGTTGTTCAGGATTATTGCCCGCCAGCTCACGCATAACGTTATCCAGCGAGTTCTCCTTCTCGCCCAATGAGGAGGTCGACAACCAACCCGATAGTCCACTTGTATTCACCGGTTCCATAGTGCCACCTCTTCCAGTTCAACCTCATCCTGGCGCAAACGCTGTAGCCGCATTTGGTCACGTTCGCGCGTACTCCAACGTTGGTATTTATGCTCTTTACGTAACCAGAGTTGACGTTCGCGCTGCTGGCGGGTGCGTCGTGAGGCTAGCAGTTGACGCTGCTCATGTAATTGCATACGCTGCAGTGCCAAATTGTGCAATTGATGTTGCAACACCGCTTGCTTTCTCAATTGCGCAAATAATTGATCTCGATTGAGAACCACCCCAGTAACCTGCGGCGAATGTAGCCATTGCTGAACGCCCTCTATCTGACGTTCAAGTGCTTCAGCCTCATGACACAACCCATCATCTTCTCTGCTCAGCTGTACCAACAGAGTTTCACAGCGACACTGTGCTAGCTCACTGCGACGCTGCAAGGCGCGTAATTTAGGAAACAAAGGCATACATGCCTCGCAATGTGTGTTCAAATGTCGAATGCTCATATAACCCTTGTCGTAACCATTGCTGAATTGCATCTCGGGCACTCATGACTCGGTCGTTGTCGGCATTTTCACCAGGGCGATATTCCCCTAAGTCTACAAACAGTTGCAGTTCGTCTAATCGCCCCATCAACATACGTACCGCAGCGGCCAGTTGCTGATGTTCAGAGCTCGTCACCTGACCGGCAACACGGCTGGCACTTTTAAGCACATCGATAGCTGGGTAATGCCCTTGACCGGCCAGTTTGCGGCTAAGATAAATGTGACCATCCAAAATGGAGCGGATTTCATCAGCCATCGGATCCGGCTCATCATCACTTTCTATCAGTACGGTATAAAATGCGGTAATACTTCCCGTACCGACGGCACCAGGGCGTTCAAGCAAACGCGGTAAGCTATCAAACACCGACGCGGGATAACCGCGCCGCGCAGGAGTCTCGCCTGAAGCCAATGCAACATCGCGCAGAGCACGGGCATAGCGAGTCATCGAGTCCACAAATAGGACGACCCGTTTTCCCTGATCGCGAAATAATTCCGCCACAGTGGTCGCCAGCAGTGCCGCATTACACCGATCCACTGAGGAAAAATCCGATGTCGCAAAGACCAAAACACAGCGCTCACGTTTAGGGGATGCGCGCAGGGCCTCGGCAAATTCCGTGACTTCGCGCCCTCGTTCACCAATAAGGCCAATAACGAACACATCCGCTTCGGTCTGTTCAATCAGCATGTGCATGAGCAGGGTTTTACCGCATCCCGCCGATGCAAAAATACCGACCCGTTGGCCAACGCCGCAAGTGAGCAAACCATCTATCGAACGAACGCCAGTCAGCAAAGGCTCGTGTATCCCGACTCGTTGGGAGTAAGACGGAGGAGCCGCATCCACGCCCCGTTCCTCAGCCGCAAGGCTCCGTTGAGGAGCAAACCGCTCAACAACGACGCCTGTCGGGTCGAGCACCGCGCCCAGTACCGATTCGCCAACCCAAGCGGATAATGCCCTCCCCGTGGGTTGCAGTACCGCCTCGCGGGTCAACCCTCTCGCGCTACCAATCAAACTCAACACGGCATACTCGCGCTGTAAGCTAACCACTTGAGCACGGGCCACGATGTCACGCTCTCGCCAGTTTCGACGAATTTCACACAACTCACCAATTGCCACTCCGGGTAGCGCAGCCTCGATCATCGGGCCGGAAACACGTAATGGATGCGCTAACTGGCGCAGTAAGCGTGGTGCACTCATCGCAATAACGACCCCACAAAATGATCCAGCTGATCAAAAAAACTGTTCAACGCTTCTGCAAATTGACGACCATCGCTGAGGTAATTCGGATGGATTTGTGCTTTTAATACGAGCTCGCCGTCTTGAATATCCAGCTGCAACTGACCACTACGGGTAATATGACACCCTTGCATCAGAGCCTGTAATAACTCGGCCGCCCGTTGCTCAAGCAATACAGCACTTTGTTCACCTAGGAGTGACCATAACCAGACCGCACCATCATCCTGCTGGCTGATGTGAATGCTGGGTAAATCATGCAAGTCGATAGCTATCGTTGAATGGCTATCCAATCGCTCAGTCAACGACTTCTCACAACCACTTTCTTGCAGTGCTGACTTAACCAGTTGTGCCATATCTAATGAGTACATAGACGACTTCCTTTACAAGCATGGTTTTTATGAACATGAGTTTTATAAACATTGCAGAGAGCAACGTTATATTGTCTTAATGACGTGCACGGAAACGCTGTCAGCTATCTCACCAAAGGACAGCACCTCCAAATCCCGAAAACGTGTTTCAACCAGCTTTTTGATAAAGCGGCGCACATCCACGGAGGTCAACAGCACAACATCTTTGTAGGAGGTACCTAAAGCATCGAGCCCTAGCGCAAACATATCCATCAACTCTTCGGAGACTGCGGGCTCTAAATTGAGAAAGGTGCCACCGGATGTCTGCCGTATGCCTTTACGTACTAGCTCTTCCACATCAGCAGAAGTCATGACAACGCGCAGTTCACCGCCATAGGCAAATTTGTGGCAGATATAGCGGGCCATCGCGCCGCGTAAATGCTCGACCAGATTAATTACGTCTTTTTCACGTGGTGCCCAGAGCGCCAAGGCTTCCATCAGCAGTTTCATGTTGCGTACCGAAATTCGCTCAGCGAGCAGACGCTGTAATACTTCGGCAATGCGCTGTACCGTGGTATGCCGTAATACCTCTTTCAACAGATCGGGGTATTTTTGCTCCAGCTTATCCAACATATGTTTGGTCTCTTGCACGCCAAAGTATTCGTTCACATTGCGGGCTAACAACGCCACTAAACAGTGATACAGCTCATCTAACGCAGGGCGTAACTGGTAGCCGAGCTTGGCCAGTTTTTCGCTATCATCCGGCGCCACCCAAGCACACTGGCTATTACCGTGTTGAGAAAAGACGGTTTGAATACCCAGAGACTGAATCTCATCTGAATAGTTAACCACGTGCACCATATCGAAGTTCAGCTCGAATTGCTCAGCACGTACCTCGTTAATCAAGACCACCACTGCGTTATCAGACAGCCCCTCGCCTTCATGCAATAGCATGTCAGGAAGACATACGCCGTAATCGATAAAAAATTGACTACGCAAACGCGCGACGATCTGGGCCTTTTCTAGTGGCCCTTGATGTGCTTTTGACACCAGCAAAATCAGAGGCACGGTTTCTGAGGTGACATTATTGAGATCGCTGATCAATCCCAACGAGCTCTCAGAGCTTTCTCTCCCCGCCACGCCAGTGTTGGCAAATGTGGCTGCACCCGCACTACTGCGTTCGGCTGGCGCTTGTTGGGTCTGGCGATGCTTGAAATAAAACAAGATGCCTAACGCAGAAGCCAAAATAAAGAACACCAATGCAGGAAAGCCAGGCAATAGGCCTACCGACAGGGCCAAAATCGCGGTGACTAGCAACACAAAGGGATTACCCAGTAACTGCCCCATGATATTGCGCCCCATGTTATCGCCATCACCGTTAACGCGAGTGACGATAAAGCCCGCACTGATAGCAATCAGTAATGCGGGGATTTGGGCCACCAAGCCATCACCGATGGTGAGCATCGTGTAGACTGACAAGGCAGAAGATAAATCCATGCCATGCTGGGTCATTCCCACCGAAATGCCGCCAATGAAGTTAACAAAAATCACGATGATGCCAGCAATCGCATCACCTTTAACGAATTTCATTGCGCCATCAAAAGAGCCGTATAGCTGACTTTCTCGCTCCAGAACACTGCGCCGGCTGCGCGCACCTTCTGCATCGATAATGCCGGCTTTCAGATCAGCATCAATACTCATCTGCTTACCCGGCATGCCATCTAAAGAGAAGCGTGCGGCTACCTCAGCCACCCGTTCTGAGCCTTTGGTAATAACGATGAACTGCACAATGGTCACGATTGAAAACACCACAAAACCAACCGCCAGACTATCGCCAATCACAAATTGACCAAAACTATCAATAATGTTACCAGCATCCGCTTCAAGGAGGATCAAGCGGCTAGTACTTATCGAAAGTGCTAAGCGAAATAATGTGGTAATCAATAACACCGCAGGAAAGGTAGAGAAACTTAAAATGCGATCGATATAAAACGACCCCATAAATACCAAAATCGACAGCACAATATTGGTCGCAATTAAAAAATCGACCAAATATGTCGGTAATGGAATGATCAACATGGCAATGATCATTACCATTAACAGCAGAATCAGTAATTCTGGCCGCGAACGTACCGCATTAAGCATCGAAATAAACACTGTCAATCATCCTGATTCATTCTGTCAGAAGGGATTTTTTTTCACTCTGTTGACGACGTTGTTCAATTTGTTCTTGCCGATAAGCAATGGAAGACATCTCACGTAATGCCTCAAGTGTGAGAGCATGACCGTTCTCATCAAGAAACAGTGCTGGCGGTAAGGCCTTGCAGGCCAAATACAACACCTGCAACAACGCAGAATGTTCACTATACCGACTAAGCAATGCTTGACGCCCCACAGTGTCGGCTAGAAATGTATCTAGCGCGAGAGGTTGCTGTAAGAGTGACAACATCAACACCAGCCAATCTTGCTCATGCGGATTTACCGCTTGAATGACGGGATTAGCTAACAAGCGCTGGACAAACAGCGTATCGGCGGACCGCAATAATTTAAGTTGGCTAAGTCTCCCTAGGAAATAACCGAACTCCCGACGCGAACAGCTGGCATCTTGCGCATTGATATCCGCTAACATGGCGCTTTCAATAAAATCTAAAGCCAACACTCGGCGCTGATAGCCATAGCTACTGATCCAATCGGTATATACATCCACTTCAGCTGCGTCACTTTGTAAAAACTGACGGTAGCTCGCACGTAATAAACGCGGATGTAGATCTAATGTTTTGCCAAATAAGCGCGATTTCAGTGCGCTGTTGATCCCCGCGTTAAGTAATTTAGGATCCGCCTCTGCCTCAACATGCTGAAGTAAGGCTCGCAGGCTCTGCGCGACCAGCTCATCCATCTTGCGCCGCCGCAACAGCTCACGCAGTACCAATACCAAATCGCTATCATCAGGGAATAAAGCCCGCGCTTGTTTTAATAGCTCCTCGGGACTCACTTTATGACCTTTAGCCACCAACAAAATCTGGTTCGCTTTCGGTAACGCATCCTCTTCCAACACCCGTTCAAAACTGTCGGTCAATCGCTCTGATTTTTTCTCAAAATCTCGGCGATTTCGAAATTGCGCCATGGCCGCCGCCATTTCATCGGCAGACTGAATGAAACGCTGCACTTCTGCTGCCGGAGAATCGCTAGCGCGCATAGAGTCGGCTTGGCTAGCATCACCTTGGCGTACGAGATCGCGCTGCGCATCTTGCTTAGCCACTTGCTTGGTAGAAAGTACTCCCGGCATCGGGGCCGGACGCGGTCTAATTTCCATACGTAAACTCACGTACATCACGATCTAAATAGCTACGTACCCATTTTTGCAATGGCACACTGTCCACATCGATCCCGCTCTTGACCGCTAACGTGGCAGCAAACTCACTCGCGTCTTGCGCCAATGGCTCGGTGATTTCACGCGGTTGGATCAGAAACACTCGCACGGTATTGTTCATACTGGTGCTGCGATACCGAAATAACCCGCCGACGACAGGCAAATCGCCAAGAAAAGGCACTTTCGCTGTATCCGCTGTATTGGCATCACGAGTATATCCACCAATGAGCAAACTCTTATCTTGGGGCACCCGCGCCACGGTACTGATGTGGGTACGTCCGACTTCCGGTAATGATTCAGGGCGCTCGGTATCCGGCGTTTTGAAATCGTTGCCATCTTCTATGTTCAACGACATTTCTATCTGGCCATCAGCAGAAAACCGCGGCAATACACTCACCAACGTGCCGTATGTCACATGAGCCAAGCTGGAGTTACGTTCACCAATCAACTTGGTGTAAAAAGTTCGGCTGTTATCAAAAATGGCGGGCACATTTTCTTGTGTCAGTACCACTGGGCGAGAAATGACGGTAGCCTTCTTTTTTTGCTCAAGAGCTTTAATTGAGGCTATAAAACGACGCCCATCCAGAGTGCTTATTGAGCTGGCCTGATTCAGTGTCACACCAAAGGTGTTCCCCACGACAGCACTGCCACTCCAGCTCACGCCGAGTTGCTCCAGATCCTCTCGATTCAGATCGATAATCCACAAGGACAACTCAACATGGCGTTTAGCAACATCAAGAGCCGTCGCCAATTGCTCGATAAAATGTACCTGCGCTGACGTGCCTTTGATCAACAAACTATTCGTATCGGGATACGCGATAACTTTAATTTCACTCGCCGACACTGGTTGTTTTAATGCCTCAGCAAGGCCGACTTCATTGCTATAGGCTCGTGTAGTAGTCTCACCATCACGGGTAAAATCCGGCATCGCTGGAATATCGGCACGTACTGCGGGTTGACGTGACGAAATCGCGCCCCCACTCACCACATTTTGTAGTGCGCCACTTTCATCTTTTAATAACTGCTCAATAACCGTTGCCATACCAGGAATGACAATTTTTTGATCGCGTAGTGCATAAACGCGATCACTAACAAACGTGTTATTAAGCCGTACCACACCGATTTTTTGCAGACCTAACTCAATACCATCATTTTGCTTATCCAGCATATTGGCGGTATTAATGACCAGGTCGACAAATACTGGAGGGCCAGAGACATAAAAGGTCCCATTACTCCCATCGCCACGCAAAGGGTAGCGTTTATCGTAAAGACCTGAACGACGTAAAAAATCATTAAATGCCGACAGTGACATACTTCGAAGTGATATCACGGCATTGCGTATTTCACTAGCATCATAGACATAAATAGCCTGGCCATCGTGATACCAGACTAATCCCAATTGCTGTGAAAGTATTTCCATCAGCACTTGGGAATTACTAAAATCAAAATCACCACTGATCTGTTTGCGCGCCGCTAATTTACTCACGATGACTGGTTTTTTAAGTTGAATCGCCAACGCATCAAAAAAACTACGCAAGCTCTCATTTCGGGCTACATAGCCATTCGCCGCTCCCTGCACAGACTCTGATGCATCTACCGAAAACCAAAAAAACAATGGAATGCATGCAATCAGCCATGCACACAGAAGATTTTTTTTCATTTGCTAGCCAGTTGAATAATGTTCGACAATCTGCGCGGCGACACTCCGAGCAGCTCTCTAACTTCATTTGAAAAATGTGATGACGACGCATATCCATGCTTAATTGCGACTTGGGTCAGATTCTCCTGTCCCTCGACCACATCTAACAATGACCTAGCCATCCGCCAATCACGTAATTGAGCTTTCGCTGCACTACCTAATGCATGGCGACATAAGCGGCGAAAATGAGAATAAGAAACACCATAACGTTTACCGAGCTCTTGCACAGTGTTATCACATGTTGATTGTGCAAGTAGAAATCGTACCAGCCAGTAACTCTCACTCAAGCGTAATAAAGCAAGTAAATTGCGAAACTCCTGCTTTGGAGCCAAAATTTGCTGTAAAAACCAATGCTCACAGCGTTTTTTATCCCCCAAGATAGACACATCGTGTAATTGCAATGGCGACCAAGTAGGGCGATCTGTTTCAAATACGCTGGTATTACTCGCCTCATCAATAAAAGCCAGTAATTTACTCAGAGTTTCTAAGCGAAGAGAGCGTATCGGTAGATCACCATTAACAACACGAACATTCACACTGTCGAGTAATAGCAACCAACTGCCGTTGACCTCCCAGCTCGTCACCGCACAGTCACATGAGAATTCCAATTGCAGCGTACAATCATCCTCTACCTGTAATAACCACACGTCCTGCTCAGGCACTCTACGCTTACAGCCCAGCTTGAGAATTTCCTGTTGATTCAATACATCGTGATCTGCCATTTGCCAACACCTAGCCAGGTCCGAGGTATAATCATTAAAGTGCCTAAGCCTTATAAAATCCTGATGAAAATATAATGGTCAACCTGAGCTCGGGATAAAAAACGGCGTAAAAATGAACGGGTGATGCCTCCGATCGGTTGAGCTGGTATGATGAGTGCCTTTGAGACTCATAGCTTCATGGCATCCATCACCGTTCACTGCCCTCGTTGCAACTCTGACCACGTATATCGCCATAGGAAGACCCCTGTCGGCCATGTTCGCTATCGTTGCCCCGTCTGTGTGCACGTGTTTCAGCTCACCTACACCTATGAAGCCCGCAAAGACAAGATTGTTGATATGGCCTTCAACGGCTCAGGTGTTCGTGATACTGCTTGCGTCCTCAAGATAGGCTTTATCACCAGTGATGACTGGGGAAGCTATGCCAGAGAGGTGCCGAGCAAGATGCATCTGACTGGGAAGATATTCACCCAGCGTATCGAGCGTAACAACCTGACGCTCAGCACGCGCATCAAGCGATTGGCTCGCAAGACCATCTGCTTCTCTCGTTCCATTGAGCTCCACGAGAAAGTGATTGGCGCCTTTATAGAAAGGCACTATTTCAACTGATTGGAGGCATTACCGTCTGTTGTTTGATCCCGCCCGTATTGCATACTTGCTGGCATGACCAAAA
>NZ_PGGC01000308.1 GCF_002795305.1 Aeromonas cavernicola | reverse complement strand
TGGCAGAGCCTGTTCGCCCCCAATCTGGCTGACGTCAGCCAAGCGGTGGTGCATTTCAGCTGGCTGCCCCGCTTGGTTGTCACCCTGCTGGCCGGGGCGGCGCTCGGGCTGGCGGGCACCCTGATGCAGCAGGTGCTGCGCAACCCGCTCGCGTCACCCACCACTCTTGGGGTGGCCTCCGGTGCCCAGCTGGCGCTGATGATGGTGACCCTGTTTGCCCCTTCTTGGTTGCTGCTGGGGCGGGAGTGGATCGCCATGGCCGGCGGCAGCCTTGCGATGGGGCTGGTGTTCGCCCTGGCCTGGCGTCGCCAGCTCAATCCGGTGGTCATCGTCTTTGCCGGGCTGGTGATCAACCTCTATCTGGCGGCCATCAGCATGGGGCTGTTGCTGTTCTTTCAGGAGGAGCTGAAAGGTTTGCTGGTGTGGGGCAGTGGCTCGCTAGTGCAGAACAGCTGGAGCGGGGTGAGTTACCTGTTGCCCCGCCTGCTGGCAGCCGCTGTGCTGGCCGCGGTACTGGTGCGCCCGCTGGCGGTGCTGGAGTTGGATGATGCCAGCGCCCGCAGTCTGGGGGTCTCCCTTCAGCATCTGCGTTTTGCCGGACTCGGGCTGGCGGTGTTTGTCACCGCTTGCGTGGTGAGCGTGGTGGGGCTGATCGGCTTTATCGGGCTGGCGGCGCCCGCCATGGTGCGGCTGCTCGGGATCCGCCAGCTTGGCCAGCGGCTGCTGTGGGCACCGATCCTCGGCGCCCTGCTGCTGGCGGCGACCGATCTGTTGCTGCAGAGTCTGAGTCGCTTCTGGCCAGTCTTGATCCCCACCGGCGCCATGACCGCCCTGCTGGGGGCCCCGCTGCTGCTCTGGTTGATCCCGCGCCTTGGCATCAAGTCGGGTACGCCGAAGGCAAACACCGGCCTGCTGGTGGCTCGCCATCCGGCACCGGCTCGCCTTATCGGCCTGTTGCTGGTCGGGCTGCTGCTGGCCGTGGTTGCCTCCCTGCTGTTTGGTCAGGGGATGACGGGCTGGAGTTGGCCAAGCTGGCTGCGCTGGCAGGCTCAACTGGAGTGGCGGTTGCCGCGCAGCCTAGCTGCGGGGGCTGCTGGCGTGCTGCTGGCGCTGGCGGGCACCCTGTTGCAGCGGGGCAGCAAC
>NZ_PGGC01000307.1 GCF_002795305.1 Aeromonas cavernicola | reverse complement strand
TTGGCCTGTGTAGGTGTAGTGGGTCTGCCGCCCTAGCGGGTCGGTCTTAACCAGCACATCCCCCTGTTCATTGCGCTCAAACCGCCAGGTTCGCACCGCGCCACCCTCGGCGCCGCACTGCTCCACCTTGCGCAGGTGGCCATCCCAGTAGGCGTAACGGGTCAGGCTGCCATCGGCCGCCACCTCGTGCGCCAACAGCCCCGCCTCGTCGTACAGGTAGTGGGTTTCGCTCCCTTGCGCATCGCGGGCCCACACCTTCTGGCCCTTGTCGTTGTAACCAAACTCGCTCACCGCCCCATCAGGGTCTTGCTGGCGAATAAGCCGCGCCTGACTGTCGTGCTGATACACCACCACGCTGCCATCGCCGTTCTGCACGCTGACCTCGCCCTTGGCGTCATCCCACTCATAGCGCGCATCAAACCCAGCCACGTCGCTCCAGTGCCGAATAGCCCGCGCCTGTTTGCCTTCTCCTTGCCACTCCCAGAAGAACCCTGCGCCACCGGCCAGCCGCCGCTCCACAATCACCCCATCGGCCCGATAGCGATACTGCTCCTGCTCGCCCGCGCCATTTTCAGCCGCCACCAACTGCCCTGCGTCGTTGTAGTGATAACGCTGCAACAATGCGTGAGCGACCCAGCGCACCCCGTCATGGCGCAGTAAATCCAACCGGGTTATCCGCTCATTCT
>NZ_PGGC01000306.1 GCF_002795305.1 Aeromonas cavernicola | reverse complement strand
GCTGGCAGATCGGGTCGAGATCGTCCACACCGATATCGAGTGCCGCCCCTGTTTCAAGCGCACCTGCAAGTTCGGCCATCTTAAGTGCCTGATCGACTTGCCGCCGGAGCAGGTGGTCGCGGCCTGCAAGAAGCTGGAGCAGAGCCACTAAGATGCCCTACCGTCTGCTCTACAACCTGCTGATCCACTTGGGATTGCCGCTGGCCCTGCTGGCCCTCTACCAGCCGAAGCGGGGCAAGCCCGGCTTTGGCAAGCGCTGGGCCGAGCATCTCGGACGGTTGCCTGCCACCGGACAGGATGCACCACTGTGGATCCATGCGGTGAGTGTAGGGGAGACGCTGGCCATCACGCCGCTGATTCGTGCTCTCAAGGCCGAGCGGCCCTCCTTGCCGATCCTGCTCACCACCACCACCCGCACCGGTGCCGAGCAGGCTGCCAAGCTGGGGGATCTGGTTGTGCATCGCTACGCGCCGCTCGACTACCCGTGGGCGGTGGCGGCGTTTCTCGACACCTTCCAGCCGCGCGCGCTCTGGGTGATGGGAACCGCATTGTGGC
>NZ_PGGC01000305.1 GCF_002795305.1 Aeromonas cavernicola | reverse complement strand
CCCTTGGCCTTCACACCTTAATCTTTTCATAGAACCACAGAACATTATAGCACAGAAACAGGCCTTTTGGCCCCTCTTGGGTGTGCTGAACCATTTTTCTACCTAGTCTTACTGACCTGCACCTGGGTCATATCCCTCCATACAACCCTCATCCGTGTACCTGTCCAAGTTTCTCTTAAATGTCAAAAGTAAACCCGCATTCCCCACTTCATCTGGCAGCTCATTCCACACTCCCACCACTCTCTGTGTGAAGAAGCCCAACCAATGTTCCCTTTAAACTTTTCCCCCTTCATCCTTAACCCATGTCCTCAAGTTTTTTTCTCCTCTAGCTTCAGTGGAAAAAGCCTGCTTGCATTCACTCTATCTATACCCACCATAATTTTATACACCTCTATCAAATCTCCCCTCATTCTTCTACACTTCAGGGAATAAAGTCCTAACCTATTCAACCTTTCTCAATAACTCAAGTCCAGGCATCAGCCTTGTAAGTTTTCTCTGCTCTCTTTGAATCTTCCAGTACAGAAAATAAACCATAAGATATAGGAGC
>NZ_PGGC01000304.1 GCF_002795305.1 Aeromonas cavernicola | reverse complement strand
ACCAGCCCGATATGCAGGCCGGGCAGCAGGTTTTGCAGCTCGGCGGCGGTATCCTCGGCGGCTTGGCACTCCAGCACCTCCGACTCCTCGATCAAGGTGCAAACCCAGTAGGCCTGCTTGCCTTCGGTGCAGGCGAGCTTGACCCGCTCGATCACATCGGCGCGCCGGCTGTCGGGTAGCGCCACCGTGGTAATGGGGGTACGGCCCGGTGGTAGCTCGTCGATCACCGAGGTATCGAGATCGGCATAGGCGGTCATCGCCAGGGTGCGGGGGATCGGGGTGGCGGTCATGATCAGCTGATGGGGATGGACCCCTTCCCGCTCTCCTTTTTCCCGCAGGGCGAGCCGCTGATGCACCCCGAATCTGTGCTGTTCATCGATGATGACCAAGGCGAGGCGCTGGAACACCACCTGCTCCTGAAAGATGGCGTGGGTGCCCACCACCATCTTGGCGCTGCCAGCTTTGATCGCCGCCAGCGCCTCCTCCCGCGCCTTGCCTTTCTGCTTGCCCGCCAGCCAGCCGACCCCGATGCCGAGCGGTTCTAGCCAGTTGGCGAAGTTGATAGCGTGCTGTTCGGC
>NZ_PGGC01000303.1 GCF_002795305.1 Aeromonas cavernicola | reverse complement strand
AGTCTACGAACAGCATCCGAACGTATGTGTCTTTTATGTCCAGGTGAGTTAGGGCCAGGTGAAGGGTGGTGGCAATGGTGTCATCTGTTGAGTGGTTGGGACGGTACTGCAGGGGGTCCAGTGAGGGGGGCAGCAGGGTCTTGATATGCCTCATGACGAGCATCTCGAAACACTTCATGATGATGGATGTAAGTGCAAAGGGACGGTAGTCATTTAGGCAGGACACTGAAGACTTCTTCGGCACGGGGACGATGGTGGCGGCCTTGAAGCACGTTGGAATGGTGGCACTGCTCAGGGAGATGTTGAAGATGTCAGTGAGAACCTCTGCTAGCTGGTCTGCACATCCTCTGAGCACTCTACCAGGGATGTTGTCTGGTCCAGCAGCCTTCCGTGGGTTGACCCTGCACAGGGTTTTTCTCACATCGGCCATGGTGAGACACAGCACCTGTCATTTGCAGGAGTGGTGGATTTCCTCGCCGCCACGTCATTTTCCACTTCAAAATGGGCGTAGAAGTTACTCAGCGCATCTGGGAGGGAGGCATCACCCGCACAGTCAGGTGATGTTATCCTGTAATTGGTGATGTCCCGGAT
>NZ_PGGC01000302.1 GCF_002795305.1 Aeromonas cavernicola | reverse complement strand
CCACCGCCGACGATGGTGATGGTGGTGATAGCGAGATACTTGGCGAAGTCATTGATGTTGCTCGCCACCTGAGCCGCCAGCTCGCGAGTCGGGGTCAGGATCAGCACTCGGGCGTTGGACGGCTGGACCGGCGCCGGATTGTCTACCAGACGCTGCAAGATGGGCAGGGCGAAGGTGGCGGTCTTGCCGGTACCGGTCTGGGCGCTGGCCAGCACATCGCGGCCACGGCGAATGGCCGGGATCGCCTGTTGCTGCACAGGGGTCATCTCCTGATAACCGCACTCTGAGACAGCACGCAAAATCTCGGGGGCAAAATCGAACGATTCAAATCTCATGATGGGTTCCTGTGTAGCAGCGGCGCTGGAGTTGGCCTTCAGTTGGCTTACGGCGTGTTATGAGCGAAGCGAAGGCGGTGACCACCGACGGCTGTGGCTGACATCACGTCAGAGAGTAAGCCGGAAAATGGCGGGCGCGAAGTGTAACAGATAGGCGGCACAAATGCCGCTTTGAATGGTGGCGTCTTGCCTATTCGGTCACGGTTAGCTGTCCAGCGGGGCTCACTGCTGGTCGGG
>NZ_PGGC01000301.1 GCF_002795305.1 Aeromonas cavernicola | reverse complement strand
TGGATATGCTCGGCGAAACCGGCAAGGGGCCGAGCCGGGTGATGACCAACCGTGGCGCCTCCGGCATTGATGGCCTGATCGCCACCGCCTACGGGTTTGCCCAATCGATCGCGCCAGGCAGTGATGAGCCCACTACCCTGCTGCTTGGCGATCTCAGCGCCTTGCACGATCTCAACAGCCTCGCCCTGCTTGGCAAGGCGAGCCGACCGCTGGTGGTGATCCTGCTCAACAACGATGGCGGCAGTATTTTCCGTATGTTGCCGGTGCCCACCGAAGGGGAACTGCTAGAGCGCTACTACCGGCTACCCCATGGCCTTGAGTTTGCACATGCTGCCGCGATGTTTGGCCTCGCCTATCGCGCGCCGACCACCCTGGCTGAGTTCGAACGCGATTACCGCGCGGCCCTCAAACATGGCGTTACCTTGATCGAGATCCGGGTACCGAGCGAGCAGGTAGCCGATGATCTCAAGGCGCTGGGAGCTGCCATCCGTGGCAAATAAAAATGCCCATGTGCCGCTGGTGCTGCTGCACGGTCTGCTGGGGGATAGTGGCGACTGGCAACCGGTGATCGACCGGCTGCCCGCCATCCACTGCATCGCCCTCGATCTGCCGGGGCACGGCAGCCATTGCACGCTGACCGTCGATGGTTTTGAACAGAGCCACCAGTGGCTGGTTGCCGAGCTGGCCAGCCGCAACATTGAGCGCTATCTGCTGGCGGGTTATTCGCTGGGGGGGCGACTGGCCCTCTACCACGC
>NZ_PGGC01000300.1 GCF_002795305.1 Aeromonas cavernicola | reverse complement strand
CACTGCGCATTCGTCCCGCCGGCCCTGATGCTGGGCAAAGTGAGCTGCGCGAAGAGGTCGCCGCTGACGCGCTGCGCCCGGGCGACATCATCGAAATCGCGCCCGGTGCCCGCCTGCCGGCAGATGCCCGTTTACTCGATGCCCTCGGCGCATTTGATGAGAGCGCCTTGACTGGCGAGTCGATCCCCGTGGAGCGCCGCGCAGGGGATAAGGTGGCCGCAGGCAGTTTGGCCGCCGATCGGGTGGTGCGGCTAGAGGTGGTCTCGGAGCCCGGCAACAACGCCATCGACCGCATTTTGCACTTAATTGAAGAGGCCGAAACCCAGCGCGCTCCGATCGAACGCTTTATCGATCGCTTCAGCCGCTGGTATACCCCCGCCATGATGCTGATCGCCCTGCTGGTGGTGATGGTGCCACCACTGGCCTTCGGCCAAAGTTGGGATGAGTGGGTCTATCGCGGGCTGGCGCTGTTATTGATCGGCTGCCCCTGCGCCTTGGTCATCTCCACCCCAGCGGCCGTCACCTCTGCCTTGGCAGCCGCCACGCGCCAAGGGGCGCTGATCAAAGGGGGGGCGGCCCTCGAACGGTTGGCCCATATCGATACCGTGGCCTTTGATAAGACCGGCACCCTGACCTTGGGCAAACCGCAATTGACTGAACTGGTTAGCTTAACTGGCCAACCTGCCAGCGAGCTGCTGGCGTCAGCCGCCGCCATTGAGTTGGGCTCCCATCACCCGTTAGCACGGGCAGTGGTGGCTGCCGCGACTGAGCAGGGGCTAGCGCCG
>NZ_PGGC01000299.1 GCF_002795305.1 Aeromonas cavernicola | reverse complement strand
GGGGGGGGGGTGTCGGGCCGGAGCGGTTGGGGGAGATCCACCACCGCCACACCATAGGCCGCCACTGCATAGATGGGTAGGCGCAGGGCGGGCCACAGCGCCGGCAGCAGCAGGCGCCACCAGATCTGGGGGGCACTGAACCCGAGGCTTGCTCCCAGCCACTGCTGGCGTGCCAGCTGGATGGGTTGCT
This sequence comes from Aeromonas cavernicola, assembly GCF_002795305.1. Classification (GTDB taxonomy): domain Bacteria; phylum Pseudomonadota; class Gammaproteobacteria; order Enterobacterales; family Aeromonadaceae; genus Aeromonas; species Aeromonas cavernicola. The sequence goes on along the minus strand of NZ_PGGC01000299.1, from coordinate 485 downwards.
GTGCGGCCATCGCCATCAGCAGCAAAAAGGGGGTCTCCTTGAAAACGAGCAGTGCAATCAGCCCAAGCCCCCAAGGGTCGCGAATGGTCTGCCAGTCGGGAGGCAGTTCAAACCCGGTCAGAGCTGGCGAGACGAGCCGCAGCAGCCAACCGGAGGGGGCGAGCAAAAAGGCAAAACCGATGGCAAAGGCGACGTGGGGCATGGCCAGCATGGGCGAGAGCAGGCGACGGAGCAGCCCGAAAGCCCGGCTGTTGCTGTGGGCCAGCAGCAGGGCGGTCATCAGCAGGCTGCCGAGGGTCGAGGCGGCGCCAATCCACAGGCTCAGCGCAGCGGAATGCCAGAGGCCTGGTTGGGCCAGCAGCAAAGCGAGATGAGCGGTGGCCATCCCCTCCGCCAGCAGTTGCCACAGTCCTGCCAGCAATGGGATGACGAAGATCGCCAGATAATTGACCGCCTTCCCCATATTCCTGTCTCTTATACACATC
>NZ_PGGC01000030.1 GCF_002795305.1 Aeromonas cavernicola | reverse complement strand
GGCGTGCAGTGTGTGGTGGTGGGGATTGACTCTTACTTCGACGCCCAGAGCGGCCACTATCAAGTTAAACAGTTTACCGGTGACGAAAGCCGCACCCGCACCACCGCGTGGCACACCCTCGACTGGATCCAAGAGGCGCAGCAGCGCGGCGCGGGCGAAATCGTCCTCAACGTGATGAACCAAGATGGGATGCGCCAAGGCTACGACCTTGAGCAACTTGCACTGGCGCGCTACGTCTGCAAGGTGCCGCTGATCGCCTCGGGCGGCGCTGGGGCCATGGCCCATTTTCGTGATGCCTTCACGGTGGCCGACGTCGATGGGGCACTGGCCGCCTCGGTGTTTCACAAAGGCATCATCCCTATTCCTGAACTAAAACGCTGGCTGAGAACCCAAGGAGTCGCCATCCGTGATTAACCACGCAGTAGATAACGCCCAGCCGCTCAGCGAGCGGCTCGACTGGGCCAAATGTGACGGCATGATCCCCGCCATCGTCCAGCACGCCGCCAGCGGCGAGGTGCTGATGCAGGGTTTTATGACCCGTGAGGCGCTGGACAAGACCCAAGCGACTGGCCATGTCACCTTCTTTAGCCGCAGCAAACAGCGGCTCTGGACCAAGGGTGAGAGCTCCGGCCATGTACTGAAGCTGGTGGCTATCAGCACCGACTGTGACTGCGACTCGCTGCTGGTCGCCGCCCACCCCGTCGGCCCTACTTGCCATCTGGGCACCCCGTCATGCTTTGCCGGCCACCCCGTGCCGCCGCTCGGTTTTCTCGCTGAGCTGGAGCAGATTCTGGCCGCCCGCAAAGGGGCCGATCCCAGTACCAGCTACACCGCGAGCCTGTATGGCAAAGGCACCAAGCGCATCGCGCAAAAAGTCGGGGAAGAGGGGGTGGAAGTGGCGCTGGCCGCCATGGCCAAGGATCGCGAAGAGCTGATTAACGAATCAGCCGATCTGCTCTACCACCTGACCGTGCTGCTGCAAAACGAAGGGCTGGGATTACAGGATGTCGTGCAGCAGCTTTATGTGCGGCACAATAAATAAACGGATAATAAAGCCGGGATTTCCCGGCTTTATTTAGTCAAGATGCACGGCCAGCTCAACTAAATTTTTATACGTTTTTAAACGTCGCTCCAACTGTGACAGCTCTTTTTCTGCCAAAATAGTATTTTCTTCTACAGTCAAATTCCGCATTCGCTTAACACAATCTGTTGCTAACGTGATAAAACGATAGGAACATTTATCATCTGACATCGATTCAAATAGACTTCCATAAGTAATGGCTAAAATACTCCTCAATGAAACCATATATTCGCCATCTATAAATGGATTTGAATATCGTTCATAATCGACATCCTCAATATAACTTCCTATGGCACTTCCTGCTTTTATAAAACATTGAAAATGTTGTTCTTCATACTCACTTGTAAGAGTATTGAAACCTTTTAGCTTAGGATGGTTATCTGTTATAGGCATTTTGCCGTCCGCTACAGCGCGATAATCTCCATTGTTTTTCTCGCACAGAGAGAACAGGTAAACAAGAAAAATCAGATTTAATGTGCAACCTTGGTAATTGATGATGGAAGCGATCGTTCTATCAAACACTTGCTCTGTTTTTCTTAAGCTCAATAAAAAATGGTCACAAACAGCAGTCAATACATTTACCAACACTTGGCTATCAGTGATCTCAGGCCATACGTTGACATGCTCAAGCTGCAATTCTTTATCTACAATTGCCTGCTGAATAAACTCTCGCCGAGAGATACTGCCTAACGTAAATCGTCTATGAAAAAATCTTCCAAGATAGCTTTCTGCATCAAAACCATCGCCATAAATGACCTTGATAGCATGCTGTAACTGCTCAGTATCCGTTGCCAACACAAACACCACGCCCTTAATATCAAAGATATGCTTGATGGTCTCCAGCATCTCTACCGCATAGGAAGGACGACAACGATCAAGCTCATCTATCAAAATAAATGCGGGATAATCCAGCTCTCCGTTACTTAACCCAACAGCCCCTTCCACCCATTGCCGGATCTCTTGTTTAAGATACTGGATAGATTCATAACGCTCTTTCTGATTGCTGCATAAGGCATCGACCAGCTGATTGGCTTCCTCCCCTTCCAGAGAAAAATTCTCATCCTCCAACCCAGCTTTTTTGATTGCCGCTTTTAATGCCAGCTTGCCACCGACCTTAAATAATCCAAGCAGCCGCTGGCGCATCCCTTCTGGAATCGGGTTTTCTTTTCCCGCAATCCTTTTTAACTGGTCGATAATCGATGAAATAACGGTCAATAAGGGATCATCGGAAAAGTCTTGCTGCCAAGCATCGAGATAGACGGTGGGATAGTCCGCTTTCAGTTCCATATACCAGCGCTTAATAAACCAAGTTTTACCTGCTCCCCACTCGGCATTGAGGTTAAGCACATAATTACGTTGCTTACCCTCGGCAGCGAGATAATTAGTAAGAAAAGTGGCATAACGAGCCCGTTCTAATCGGTCACCACCTAAGCATTCACTGCCCGCAATACTTCCAGGCCCATTCCAGTCAATAGGATCGTGCCAATCAAACTCGCAATGACTCATTTGTTATTATCCCCAACAGTGATCGCAGAGGATAATAACAGGGCTAGCGACGTGAAGCCTCAATAAAGGAACGAACAAGTGCCAGTGAATTAACAGCGCTGCTATCACATCGGCGACAAGGTGACGTGTTGCAGCAGTGCCGAGATATCGGGCCTAAATTGGCGCGCTCGGATCGCCTCACGAATATCCGCTTCACGATAACGGCTGCCGGGATAGACCACCACGCAGGCGGTATCGCCGGGCTTGAGGAAATGGCTTTCGCCAAACGGGGTGTAGCGGGTTGCGCCAATGCTGATCAGCGCCTGACTGGGGTAACCTGCCTGTGCCAGCAATCCCTGCATATGTTCTGCTGGGCCTTCGTCTTGCTGGTGGTTAAATTTGTCGATGGCCCAATCAAGTAGCTTGCCGTGAAAGTAGCTGTAATCGAGAGCGGCACTGTCAATCCCATAGGCAATCAACTCGCCCGCCCGCTCCAGATAACAGGCAATCCGGTAGTCGTCGAGCTCACAACCGACGCTAAACCCAGAGAGGGGCAGTAAGTTAGCCGCAAGTCCTTTGCTGGCACTCCCCCAGTTTTTCTTTTCACTGATCTTGTTGGCATGGGGGCGGCGAATAGAGCAGTCGTTATAGGCGGCAAACGCGCGGGGAATAATAGCCACTACCTGAGTGCCTTGATAAACCAAATCGCACCAGAGCGCGACTTCCGGCTCTATTTGCACTTTCTCTGCTTCGCTGGCGGCACTGCTGGGTAACAAGATGGTGTCACTGCTAAAAGGAAAGTGTCCAAGCGGGCCGACGTGGGTTGGCACATAACAGGGAAACAGCGCTTTAGGCGCACTGGTATCCCGCACCAGCACCGCCACAAAATCCGACGCCTCGCCGGCTTGTTCCAAATGACCGGCAAAGTTGCCCGCCACCCCTAGCCCAATAAATTGACTCTCTGCTGTTACCTGCATCGTTCTGGTTACCTCATCTGTTGCTCATCGGCGGCTCATCAGCCCCCACTGACCACGCGGGGAACTACCGCTAAAGTGGCAGAGATTAAACCACAGCGGCCACCAATTGGACACCCACCCAAGTCCCCCAAGGCTTTGAACCTCCCGCAACGCAGAATAGGGACAGCAACCAATAGAACACCTCTCGAAAAAAGTGGCTCACTGAACGTGGCTACCTGCACAGGAGCAATCAGGAACAGCAAGGATAGGGAGCCGTGACTGCAGTGACGTAGCGGGGTCTTAGCAAGGTGAATGGGTTCATATAAAGCAAGATAAAGAAGCGACCCATAGAGATGACGCTAATAGCAGGGTTAGGAAGGGGATCTCGTCAGCCATCAGCCGCCATATATTGTTGACAGCTAACCCGTTCACTATCATCTCTGCGCATAAGAAATTCAGCATATATAAAGCAGGTTACCACCCGCTATCTCAGTCACTTATCAGAATAATATATTATTAGAACGATAAATTACGTGACGCCCACCATCACAGCGTCCATCTTAAAGAGAAGGTGGTGACTGCCACATGGTTTCTGCCGGGAACAAATTTCACATTAGGCGCATACCCTATTTCTAATGCGAGTGATTTATAACCGATGGTCGCCATCGGTAATATGGCAAGACCACGCGCGCCCGAGCCATCTAAATAACCTGCTTGAACGCCTAAACCGGCAAACGTATGTGACGTGATATACCACTCTTTGCGATAGGACATGCCACCATAGACCGCCATTTTTTTATGTGAGTCTTTATATGTACCGCCCAGCAGCGAGACCTTACCGGTATCCTTATCCCCCCCAAATGCCCATGACAGACCCAAGCCAGGATTAAAGTTATTAAAGTCACAGGTTTTGCTTTTCTTTCCTTTGCCCTTTTTACAGTCACTGTGAATAGTCGCGCCATGGATTAACACAGACCATTCATCTGCGGCATAAATCGTACTGGATGATGCCAGTAATAACGTTACCAACACTCCCTGTTTAACAAACATATTATTTCCCTATTTATTATTCGCTTTATTATCCACGTACATTGTCTACATACTGATGTTTGTTATACCTTCAATCGATATAACCAAGCCTAACGATAATAAGTGTGCTAACCGCCTAAAATAAAAAGCGGCTAAAAAAATTATTGAGTAGGTAACATGTCGATGTGATAGAAAAACACAACATAAAATATTATGTATTTATCACATTGAGTGATATGCCAAGCTAGTAGCAGTACACGTTGAAAAATTCTAAATTGATAAATTCAATTTTTATCAATCTATTAATGTCACGCTTCATAAGTATTAAACTAGGCACGTTGTATTTACCTCCTTTTATGCCATGACTCATCCAGATGCGATCCGCATCGCTATAGTCTGTATCGACGCAACCGCCAGAAACTTAAGAAAAAAATAAGCCATTCTTTATTTGTGATGGTTGACAGTACCAGGGCCAGAATGCGGGTGTTTTTTAATCTAATGATGAGTTAAAAGACAGCATCGTTTAGTTCACTAAATAAGCAAGCTCAAGCTAGATTGAAACGACACCATTATTGATAAATTTGTTTTATGTTAGCAACTGACACTTAAATGACATCTGCCTAACACGCTCTGCTGCACACGGTGGAAATCCACGAAACCGCCATCGACTATCCATCACGAACAAAACTACGACAGCAAAAACAGAAATAGACTGTTTTTTGAACAGATCTTTGCCTATTGAGCCACTTCCGCTGGGTTATTCAATACACACTATTGAGACTGCACCCACAGAACATGATCAATTATCAACCTTGTTATTTTTATTAAAATTAATGGCTCATTTAACACGCAAACCACTACTGATATCATCGTTTGGTTTATTTTCTAATCTAATCAATCATATTGATGTTGATTAAAATGAACATCCTCCCCTTCTCAATATTAATTTAAGAAAAAATGTCTCGATAGAGTCTTGTATTTTTTTCACGCCGTCATATTGCAAGGTGACACAAAAAAGACCTTACAAAGTTTAAGAAAAAACTGACAAAAAAGAGTTTTGTTACTCCTATATAATAAGTTAATGGATAGCGCCATTAATGACAAACGTATTTTTAAAAAGCTACGTTTATCCATATTTTGCTGCAATGTTGTTAAATAAAAAATGGGAATAGCAAGTCATGTAGATGAGATACCTATCTCAAAAATAAAAAATATTTTCTGGTGTGGTTCAAAGATACTTGGGGTTTAACGCCTCGAGTGATGACTTATGCTCGATGATGTAGAACTCATTCTAGAAGATAGCTAGATAACAAATGACGATATGTGACAGCTCCTGACGCCTGTCGAATATTGAGTCATTGAGAATGGTCATAACTGAGAATAATGACGCTCTGCGGCATGTCTCTTGCCTTCTCATATTGAATAAAAGCCTAACAGGATAGGCAGTTAGCTATATACATTGCGTTTAAATTAGTCCGGAACTTGTCTTTTCCGTGCGGTAGCTATGGCTAAAGCAAAAAAGGATATCAATCAAAAACTATCGCTCGCAATAAAAGATAAACAGTGAAATGACTTCAATAAACACTGCGCGACATTGGCTCACCGCACAACAATTGCTGTATTTAGTATCGTATTGAATAATAACGTTTTTTGTAAAATCCCGATATGTCCTTGACCTTAAAATAGGTAATCTAACCGCATGAGAATGTACTGTGAACGCCATGTTTATACCAACACGTAGCCCCCTTGTTGTTTTTAGAGATGTTGTTTTCGGCTTGGTAATGCGAGAGTTGAAAACTCGCTTTGGTAATTACCGTATGGGCTATACGTGGGCACTGCTTGACCCATTGGTTGCCATTTCTATCTTTTGCGTGGTGTTTGGCATTGGTCAACGCAATGGATTTGGTGGGGTGGAGGCTCCTGTCTTTGTCGCCAGTGGTTATCTTCCCTTTTTAATGTTTAAAAATACCGCAGACCGTTTATTGTCAGCAGTCAATGCTAACCGAGGCCTTTTTTGTTATCGACAAGTCACGCCGTTTTCAACCTTATTTGCGCGTTTCTTACTTGAAACTTTAATAGGTATGTTGGTGGCGATACTACTGATATTGGGGCTGGTTTGGTTTGGTTTTTATGCCATCCCCGCTGACCCACTGGCGGTATTATTGGGATATAGCTTATTAATGATGTTCGCCTTTGGATTGGGCACCTTGTTTTGCATATTGACGAGTCTTTCGGCAGAGATGAATAAACTCATCCCGATGTTAATGCGCCCCTTGTTATGGATTTCTGCGGTGTTTTTTCCACTGGCAGCGGTGCCACAACATTACCAACACTTATTATTATGGAATCCTGTCGTGCACGCAATGGAGCTTATTCGCACTGGCTGGATTGCCGGTTTTCACACTCAAGGAGGAGACTGGTTCTATTTAGCCGGTACCACCTTGATTTTATCGGCCTTTGCGATGAGTGCCTATCGCCTGAGCCACCGTCAGCTAATAGCAAGTTAATCTATGATCACGCTTGAGCATGTCACAAAATATTACCCAACCAAGTTTGGCCGTAATTACGTTTTAAAGAACGTCAATTTTACCCTGCCCGGTGATAAGAATATTGGCATATTAGGAGCCAATGGGGCGGGCAAATCGACCCTGCTACGGTTACTTGGTGGCATGGATATGCCTAACCAAGGCCGAGTCACTCGTCATAGCCGCGTATCATGGCCATTAGCATTAAGTGGAGGTTTTCAAGGCAGCATGACGGGGCGGGAGAATACCCGCTTTATCTGCCGCATTCACGGTATTCACGACACCCGCGAAGTCGAAGAGTGGGTCAAAGGATTTGCAGAAATAGGTCAACACTTCGAATTACCGATCAAAGGCTATTCCAGTGGCATGAAATCAAAATTCTCCTTTGCGGTCAGCATGGCCTTTGATTTCGATATTTATCTAACCGATGAAATTACTTCGGTCGGTGATGCCAAATTTAGACAAAAGTGCATAGATATATTTAGTAAGAAACGCGAAAGCGCAACCGTCATTATGGTTTCCCACGACATGAACACCTTGCGCCAGCAGTGTGATATGGGAATTGTTCTACAACAGGGATCACTCACCTTATTTCACGATATTGAAGAGGCAATTACTGCCTATCAACTGTTATAAACCGTGCCGTTAAATATTGGATATTCATGAACATCAACACCATCAAAGATCAAGTAAGGCGCAAATTACGTAAATTAAAGCGCGACCCCAAACGCTTTCTCATTGACTCAAAAGGTTACAAAGCAGCGCAGTTTTCATGGAAAAAAGCCATCAAGCTAGGCAGTTTTCTATGGGTGGTGTGCTGCTTTAGCGTGGCCATATTGTATTACGGGATCATTGCTAGCGATCGTTACGTCAGTGAAGCCAGTATCATTATCAAACAGGCTGATCAGGTCAAAATATTGCCCGATGCCCTCTCCATGCTGGGGCTGGGGGGCAGTAATCATCAAGATGTGTTGGTCATCCACACCTACCTCAGCTCATGGGATATGTTGCATCAGCTTGATAAGGCATTGGGATTAAAAGCTCACTATCAAAGTGAGCAGGCCGATTGGTTTTCGCGCCTGCCCTCAGATGCCAGTAATGAAGCATTTTTAGAATATTACCGAGCACATCTAGAGATTAAGTTAGACGAGCTATCCGGTATTTTAACGATCCAGCTGCAAGCCTTCGAACCTGAATATGCCCGAAAAGTGGTCACCCTGATGCTTAAAGAGGGGGAGAGCTTTATCAATCGCTTGGGCCATCAGGTGGCATTGGAGCAGCTCAACTTTGTCGAAAGCGAGGTGGCCCGCTCCCACGAACGGATGCAAGTTGAACGCGACAAGATGCTGGCCTTTCAAAACCGCCACAAGCTGGTGAGCCCAGAAGCGACCAGCAGTGCTATGCAAGGGGTGGTGGCCGAGCTTGACGCCGAGCTGGTGCGCCAATCGGCCGAGCTCAAACGCCTGCAAATCTACATGAACCCCAAGGCCCCCGATGTGGTGGCCGCCAAAGACAAGGTAGAGGCGCTAACACGCCAGCTGGCCCAAGAGAAGCAGCGGCTGACCAGCAGTGACGCCCAATCCCTTAACGAGGTTAACGCTGAGTATCAAGGGGTACAGGTACAAACCCAGCTGGCGGCGGACGTTTACAAAACCGGGCTGGTCAGCATGGAGCAAGCTCGCGTCGAGGCCTATCGCAAGCTCAAACATCTGCTGGTGGTCGGTGAACCAACCGCCGCGCAAGAGGCGCAGTACCCACGTCGCCTCTATAACCTTGCCACCATCGGCGTACTGCTCTGCCTGTTTTACGGCTTAGTGGTCATGGGGCTGGCCACCTTGCGCGAACACCAAGATTAACGATGAACTCGGGTGCAACGGCCATGTTGCCTTTGCGCCCGTATCGCATGCCCCTGCCACCCGGCATCGGACTCTATTTCATACCCATATCAACCCCGTGCGTAACAGCCATGACGCTGGCGGCGGGAGGAGTTTTCTCGTGTCACATTATCGTTCTTACATCAAACCCACCCCGTTGTTTATCGCGCTGAGCCTGTTATGGCAACCCGCCCACGCCTTAGACGTCGCCCAAGAGGCCGCCCCCGTGCGCAAGGTGGTGCGCGATACCCAAACCCGCGATCCCGTCTTCGGTAACTGGCTGTTTCGCGGCGAGTTTGCCCGCGAATCCTTTAGCGGCTTTAACCCCGATTACCGCATCGCCATCGGCGATAAGCTCCAAGTCCAGCTCTGGGGTGGGGTCGAGTTTGACCAAAGTCTGCTGGTCGACCACCAAGGCAACATCTTTTTGCCCAAGGTCGGGCCCGTCAAGGTCGCCGGGGTCCGTAACGAGCAGCT
>NZ_PGGC01000003.1 GCF_002795305.1 Aeromonas cavernicola | reverse complement strand
GAAGATGCGCTGTACGGTGTTCTTGTTGAAGCCCAGCCGTGCCGCCACAGTTCGATAACCGAACGATGGATCCTCCTCGATTATGGCCTTGTTCGGCGTAACCAGATGCGCCTGAAGCTTGGGAGCTGCCTTGACGCTGCGGTAATACCAAGTGCGCCGTGGCAGGCTGAACCAACGACATATTTTACTAATGGAGACCTCGGTACCCTCGGCGCGTAATCCCTGCTGAACATCGGCGACTATCTGTCGTCCTCGCCGAGCAGGGAAGCCAACTTTTTTCTGGCGCGTAACTCCAGCATGGCTTCGCCATAGGCCTCTTGACGCTCTTTGAGTTTGTTCGCGGATATCAAATGGCTTGGCGCGCAGAGCGTTCTCCATGCCCTGTTTGGCGTCATTCACCCACGCCTCAATTTCAGAGGAAGCTAAATCGAAGGCGCGAGCCGCCTAGGAAACGGTGGTCTTGTCCTGGATGATGTCTATGAACAAAGCGGTCTTGCGCTTGGCGGTCCAACGTTTGATTTCTTCGTCCATCGTAATGCTCATGTCTGTGCTCTCCTCTCATGATGACCTGAGCAGGATTTCAGTGGGTCATTACAGCTACTTCAATCAATTGCTTGATAAGCGGAGTGAGGATACCGTCTTCATAAGTCAGATCTTTGCCGTCACACAGGGCTTGCCATGCGGCTTCCATGTCGAAGGATAGTTTGGTCATGTGTCATCTCTTTTGGTCGTAGTTTAATTAAATGACACAGAATGCTGAACGCTACTCGCTAACGCTCATCAAAAGTGTTTGGGATGATTAGACCACTACAGGTTGGTCAGGCAAAAAAACCGAAACCCTTTAACGGGTTTCGGATGATTAACAAGGTTGCAACGCGGTGGATTGCCCCTTTGCTGGCCTGCTTTACGGGTCAGGCCTTTGCTGGGTGGTAGGCCGACTGGGTGGCACGCGCTGCAAGCAGATGACGACCACTTATTGATTAGCGATTGATCAAATTTTAAAGCGGCGGACGATATCCTGAAGTTGTGCTGCGAGTTTATTCAACCCATTACAGGCCTCTGTCATTTGGGCTGCCCCCTCATTGACCTCTTCGGATGCTCGGCTGATGTTGACGACATTACGATTAAGCTCTTCGCTGACGACGCTTTGCTCTTCTGCCGCCGTTGCGATTTGAATATTCATCTCTGAGATGTGGCTGACCGAGCCACTGATTTGGGCTATGGATTCACCTGCGTCACGGGCAGTGACCACAGTATTGGTCATCAGCTCTTGGCTCTGCTGCATGGTGCTGCCGGCTTGTTCCGCACGTTGCTGTAGCTCTGCGATGATGTCATTAATCTGGGTAGTGGAGTCCTGAGTCCGTTTTGCTAATGTTCTTACTTCATCGGCAACTACCGCAAACCCACGCCCTTGCTCCCCTGCCCGAGCGGCTTCTATCGCTGCGTTGAGCGCCAGCAAGTTAGTTTGTTCGGCGATGCCTCTGATCACTTCCAGCACGACTCCGATATTGCGGCTGTCATTGCCCAATTGGCGGATCACTTCGGCGGTGCTTTCGATGGCAGTTGCCACTCTTTCAATACGACCAATGGCATCGTTGACCATTTTAACCCCCACCTCTGCGGTGCTGCTGGCTGAGGTGGCCGCTCCGGCGGCTTCACTGGTATTGCGCGAGACCTCTTGCACAGTGGCTTGCATTTCGTTCATCGCAGTGGCGAGCTGATTGAGTTCGTGCTGCTGGTTGTACATGTTGCTGGCCGATTCATGGGCAACGTTGCTGATATCCCCTGTCACCGAACCAAGCTGAACTAACGAACCCGACAATTCATGCACCAACATATGTAAGTTGGTTTGCATCTGTGCAAACCCTTTTGCCAAGTGGCCAAACTCGTCGTTATTAAACTCCTGCAGGTCGATGCTGGTGGTGAGATCCCCCGCAGAGACGCGGCGGGTAAACTCCAGTAATTTCATAGCGGGGATGCGGATCTGTTGGGTCAGTAGCCACGCCACAATTACCACGAAGACTAACGTCATGATACTGGCCAATAGGCTCATTAACTGATCACTTTTAAAATCCTCCTCGCTCTCCTGGGTCATTTGGTCGGCGACTTGGTTATTGATTTCACGCAGTTTATAAGCAGTTTCTCCCACTTCTTCTAGCGCAAAACGGGTATCATTTTTGCGCAAATCTTCGACCCGAGCGAGGTCACCGATTTCAAACGCCTTCATTAGGTCGTCATGGAGGGAAAAATAGCGAGCGCCTGCTTTAAGCAGCTGTTCATAAACCTGCTTATCTTCTTCATTACTAAAGCTGAGTGAGCCATATTTTTTTGCCGCCTCATCAAATGATTCTTTGGCCTTATCATACATAGCCTTGCGTTCACTCATTTCTTCACTGTCTTTGTTCATGCCTGCAATAATGACGGCCAGCTCGGAGCGGCGGGCATCCAGCACGGCAATGTGCATTTGGCCTGCATAGCGGGTGGAGCGCAGCAGGTTATCGGTAATGACTTCTGTGTGAGCATAAAACAGCGATAGCTGACTAATAAAGAACCAGGCCAAGCCCAAAATAAACAAGGCCAAGATAGCTAAACCAGTGCACAACTTCTGACTGATAGAGATGTTTTTAAACATGTGGGCGCTTCCTTAATAACGAGTGACTCACTATTTGCCGACTCCGGAAATGGTCATATAGAGCATAGTATGTGCTCGCACAACGAGCATTTATATTGACGAAGACTGTTCAATCGGGTATGTCGAACCCGTTAATCGGCTGGGATCGCCAGCGGCGCTACGATGGGGCAGATGTAGAGCAAAGAGTGGGCGCGAAAAAAGGGGAATCCGTGGCGCGGCGGCGTGGATGACGACGTAGCCTGTACGATAGACCGGATGAGCTGCTATTGCTGGATACGGTAGGGAGAGGGAACTGTCAGGAGGTAAAAAGATAAAGTGCGGGGCCGCTCGCTGCGACCCCTAAGGACTTAGCTGATGACCCCGTGCGAATCAGATCAGTTTGCGGGCAGCGCCCAGCACTATCTTGATGGCATCAGATTCGGTCTTGGCCATGGTCTCGGCGTTTGGGATTTCCTGCTGGGTGCGGTTGACGATAACGCCAGCCACCATACCGGCCCGTAGGCCCTGGCTGGTGCACATGGTCAGCAGGGTGGCAGATTCCATCTCATAGTTCAGCACGCCCATGGCTTGCCACTCTTTCATCGAGCCTTGGAAGCGGCTCACTACGCGACCGGATACGGTGTCGTAACGCTCCTGACCCGGATAGAAGGTATCGGAAGAGGCTGTCACACCGATGTGCAGCTTGGAGCCCATCTCTTTGGCAGTGTTAACCAGCGCAGTGGTGCAGTCGAAGTCGGCAACAGCTGGAAACTCCATCGGTGCAAAGTGCAGGCTGGCTCCGTCAAGGCGCACCGAGCCGGTCGTCACAATCACATCCCCGACGTTCAAGTGTGGTTGGATGGCGCCGGTAGTGCCGATACGCAGGAAGGTGTTGATGCCCAACTGGGCCAGTTCTTCCACCGCGATAGAGGTAGACGGGCCACCGATACCGGTGGAGCAGATGATCACGGCCTTGCCGTCCATCTCGCCGCGCCAAGTCGTAAATTCACGATGGCTGGCGAGGTGCACCGGGTTATCCAACAGCGCTGCGATACGCTGGACGCGCTCGGGGTCACCGGGGACGATCGCCAAGGTGGCGCCTTGCAGATCCGCTTTTTTTAAACCCAAGTGAAATACATCAGACATAGTGGACTCCTCGTTGCTCCCTGCCCCATGGTCAGGGTTCACATTAAGATAACGTGTTAGGTGTTGGCTCACCTTCCCCATGGTGGCCGCCCACAACCGCACTGGGTGGCCAGGGCCTGCATTTGGGAGTGCGGACTATGGTGGAAAGTGAGCCGTAATTCCTTGAAGCGCTTCACACTTTGATGGTTCTAGTTCGGCCGTAAAGTGGCAAAACGTTTTCTAAGTTAATGAATTTATTAAAAAACGTTTTCCATTGCCAAGCCACGTTGGTGGCTATCTGTGGGCGACAATTCCCGTTTGCATCTGGCATTGCCAAGCAGACAGCATCAGCGCATGTACTTCTTTATCCTGTGCCAAGGCCATTGTTGGCACGATAACGTTCAGCGTTTCAAGGCAAACATTGATTCGTTTCAATTGGTTAGCCTTTTTATTAAATCAGCCATGGCAGTGTCGCTTTGGCGCTGCTTGAGATGGCGGTAGCACGTTCTGGGTGATGTTCGAGGAGCTGCTGGATCAGTAATTCAATCACCAGCATGGCGCTAATTTTGGAGTGAAACGACCCTGCCGTCAGAGGCCCTTCTGGCTTGGCGGCCACCAGCAGTTGATCTGCCTGCGTGGCTAACGGGCTGCGGCTGGTATTACTCAGTACGATAATATGGGCGCCGCGCCCTTTGGCGAGCTTGACCGCATGGAGCAGATCTTTGGTCGAGCCTGAGCTAGAGACGGCAATAACCACATCGTTAGGCCCTAAGCTGGCCGCATTCATGGCGGCGCGGTGCATATCGCTAAACTGCTGGGCTGACATGCCCATCCGCAATAGCCGATAGCTGAGGTAATCACCAATGATGGCACTGGCAGCCACACCATAGATCTGGCATTGGCGGGCTGCCCCGAGCCTTGCGGCGCTTTGCTGCAAGGCGCTTTGATCCACCAAGGCGCCAGTATCACGCAAGGCGGCCACGCTCTCTTCTATCAGGGTGGTAAAGGCATGGGTTGCCAATGGTTCAGGCTGATTAGCTTGTTCTTGCTGGGTTTCCAGCGCTAATGCCATTTTAAATTCGCTATAGCCACGACAGCCAACGCCACGGCATAGCCGGGTGACGCTGGCTTCGCTAGTGCTACTCTCGCGGGCCAGTTCGGTGATGGTGAGATAGAGCACCCGTTGCGGCTGTGCCAAGACGAATTGGCCGAGCCGTTGCAACGTCTGGCTATAGGAGCTGAGGTGGTGACGCAACATCAATAGAACACGGGGGGCATCGTTGGACTGGTTCACCAGAGGGCTCCTTCGGGGCTAAGTAGGGGGCGAGATAGCGCCGATTTTACCGTGATTTGCCCTTTGGTTGTGAGAGCTGTCACAAGTTGATAATATTTTTCATTACATTGTCTCGTTGTTGGTAAAAATTACCAAAACAAAATTGACTCATGGAGATGATGGTCATGTCACAGCCAGAATCGGTGGGGAGTAGCCCACTTTTCGAACAGGCACAGCGGTTTGGTAAATCCTTTATGTTACCGATCGCCGTATTGCCTGCCGCTGGGTTACTGCTAGGGGTGGGGGGATCGCTGTCTAATCCTAATACCCTGCTTGCGTACCCCTTCCTCGATCTGCCTTGGTTGCAGGGATTGTTTATGCTGATGGCAGATGCGGGCGCCATCGTGTTTGCTAACTTGGCGGTGCTGTTTGCGGTGGGCGTTGCGGTGGGGCTGGCCCGTGCAGACAAAGGCACAGCGGGGTTATCAGCATTGTTGGCCTATCTGGTGATGAATGCCAGTATCAGCACCTTGTTAAAGCTATCGGGCAGCTTGGCCAGCACGAATTTGGGGGCGGCAGGGCAGGGGATGGCTCTGGGGATCCAGACGCTGGAAACGGGGGTATTCGGTGGTGTCGTGGTGGGGCTGATGAGCTACTGGTTACACAGCCGTTATAACAAAGTGCAGCTCCCCGCCTTTCTGGGCTTCTTTGGTGGATCACGGTTTGTGCCGATCATCTGTTCGCTCGCCGCCATCGTGCTTGGCTGCATCATGTATACGGTTTGGCCTCACTTTCAGCAGCTGATCTTTGGCATGGGCGGCTTGGTGGATGCCACCGGTTATCTTGGCACCTTTATTTATGGTTTTGTGTTACGCATGCTTGGCCCATTTGGGTTGCACCATATTTTCTATCTGCCATTTTGGACCACGGCGCTGGGGGGCAGTGAGCTGATTAATGGCCATCTGGTGGAAGGGACGCAGCGCATTTTCTTTGCTCAGTTAGCCGATCCCACCACGCTGCGGTTTTATGAAGGCACTGCCCGGTTTATGTCTGGTCGTTTTATCACCATGATGTTCGGCTTGATAGGGGCCTGTTTGGCCATCTATCACTGTGCACGCCCCGAGCATAAAAAGCGGGTAGCAGGGCTGTTACTCTCGGCCGCCTTGACCTCTTTCTTAACTGGGATCACCGAGCCTATCGAGTTCTCGTTTCTGTTTATTGCGCCCCCTCTTTATCTGTTGCACGCCATGTTTGACGGGCTGGCCTTTATGTTGGCGCACATGCTCAACATCACCATCGGCCAGACCTTTTCCGGTGGTTTTATCGACTTTATGTTGTTTGGTGTGCTGCAAGGGCAAGCCAAAACCAATTGGATGCTGGTCCCGCTAGTGGGGGTACCTTGGTTTTGTCTCTATTACCTGTCGTTCCGTTTTATGATCCGGCGTTTTAAGTTTAAAACCCCAGGGCGTGAGGATGAGCAGGAACAGACGACCAGTGCCTTGGGCGTTGAGCGAGCCAAGAGCATTGTCGAGGGACTGGGTGGCGCCAGTAATATCAAGGATGTGGATTGCTGTGCAACTCGACTGCGGGTATCTGTGCATGGCGCACAAGGGATTAGCGAATCACAGCTCAAACAGAGTGGGGCCTTGGCCGTGATTATCAAAGGCAATGGTGTGCAGGTGATTTATGGCCCGCACGTCACCATTATCAAGAATGAGATTGAGGAGTTATTGGGCGTATGAGCGGGACTATGTTGCACCAGATTAGCGGTAAATTAGTGGTCTCTTGCCAAGCACTGGAGGATGAGCCGCTCCACAGCGACTTCATTATGAGCCGGATGGCATTGGCGGCGGCGCGCGGAGGGGCTAGTGCCATTCGAGCTAATAGTGTGGTGGATATCAAGGCGATCAAGCAGCAGGTATCGTTACCAGTGATCGGGATACTGAAGCGCGATTATCCTGGTTCGAATGTCTATATCACTGCCACCTTACAAGAGGTGGATGAGCTAATGACCGCCGCACCGGAGATGATAGCCCTTGATGCCACCAGTCAGCCACGCCCTGATGGTCTGACCTTGGCTCAGATGGTTGCCACTATTCGGGAACGTTATCCCCAGCTGTTGCTGATGGCCGACATCGCCACCTTGGCCGATGCCACCTTGGCCCAGCAACTGGGGTTTGACTGTATAGGTACGACACTGCACGGCTACACCGCTGCGACCCAGGGGGACAAGCTTTACGATGACGATTTCGCTTTTTTACGCGCCGTCTTGGCCGCCGTCACCGTGCCTGTCATCGCAGAGGGGAACGTCAATACGCCAGAGATGGCCGCTCGTTGTCTGCAGTTGGGGGCACATGCCGTGGTGGTGGGAGGGGCGATTACTCGCCCACAACAGATCACGGAGCGATTTATCCAGGCCATACGGGCCGATTAACGTGGGGAGCGGTGCGAGCTAAGGGAGCGATGAACCGGATTGCACCTATCACCTACATCGCTCCTATTACCCAAGCCACAGGGCAGCGTGATAACTCACGCTGCCCTTATCTATTTACCTCATCCGCGTGGCGATGGCGCAGCGCCAAAAGATACGACTGAGCGACAGGGCATGTCTTATCGTCGCAAGTTGGCGTCGAGGCCACCTGCATGCACTCCCAGCGGCGGCATGGTGGTGGAGCTCATGACTCATGGCGATGGGGGAATGGAGGGCGGTAAATGCCGAGTCGGTAGGCGGTTAGCGTCGACCGCGAAATTTGTTACTGACCGACTCTGTCCAGCTAAAGGTTTCTGGGAGCACCTGATTTTTAGCGCGCTCTTTGGCCTTTTCTCGGGCGGCTTTCGAGGCAACTTTGGCGGCTTCTGCACGATCAGCTACCACTTGCAGGCGGCCCTCTTCACGGATCTTATTGCGTTCACCGTTAGTGAGCGGATGCTCTGCATTCGCCTGCGCTTTTTGCAGCAACAGGGTTATCTGGGCTTTTTCAGCTTCTGTCAGGTCTTTCATTTCAAGCTTTTTCATGGCATGGCTTCTGCTAAGTGGGGATGCTAGGCACCTTAACATACATAAGGGGCACACTTGGCATGCTATCGCGGCGCAGGCTCAACAAAGCGGCTAAAGAGGCATAGGGGGAGTGTGGTGCGGAGACCGGATATTGTGCTGATATCAGTTCATGGCAGCGATATAGCTCCCGTGTGAGGGAGCTAAACTTGACCATCCGCCACGTTGGTCCATTAGGTTGTAACAGGCAACAACAGGCAAGATTGCCGCTTGTCACACATCGACGGGGTTAACGGCGGCTGATTTGCAGGGGGCCGAATGTCTGGGCGACCGGCATGATCTCGATGCTATTGATATTGACATGCGCCGGTTGTTGGCAAATCCATAACACGGTATTGGCAATATCCTCCGGTTGAATCGCATCTACCCCTTGGTAAACCGTGGCGGCTTTGGCGTCGTCACCGTGAAAACGCACATTAGAGAACTCAGTCCCCCCGCACAGGCCGGGCTCTATATTGGTTACCCGAATTGCCGTGCCTGCCAGATCTGCCCGTAAGTTGAGGCTGAACTGTTTCACAAAGGCTTTGGTGGCACCGTAAATGTTGCCCCCCGGATAGCAATAGGTCCCCGCGATAGAACCCATATTGATGATCTGGCCGCAATTGCGCGCCACCATCCCAGGCAATAGCAAGCGGGTGAGCAGGGTGAGGCCGCTGATATTGGTGGCGATCATCTGCTCCCAATCATCAAGCTCTGCCTGATGGGCGGGCCCAAGGCCAAGGGCCAACCCCGCATTGTTGACCAGCAAGGTCACCGGCTGCCAGTGGTCAGGCAGGTTGGCAATTGCAGTTTGCGCCATTGCTTTGTCTTGGATGTCGAACACCAGTGGTAAGAAGTTATCCCCTAATTCACTGGCCAGTGCCGCCAAGCGGTCGGCACGCCGACCGGTCCCAATGACTCGATAACCGGCCTGTACTAAGGTGCGACAGATCGCCGTACCAAAACCAGACGATGCCCCTGTTACTATTGCAATCATCTACATCTCCGTTCTTTATTTTATTGAAATAATTCGAATTTATTCATCATCTAACTCACGCTCCGTGGTGCGTCGCCAGAGAAATACCAACAGATGGAGCATAAACAGGCCACTACCGGCTGCCGCAAACAGCAAACCAGTGAGTGCATTGACCGAGGTATCCGCGCCAGCAATCCACCACACCAGCCACCCTATTACTCCGATAAGCAGCGTCTGAGCCGCACAGACCGGACAGCGCCCCAGCTTGGCCTTGATCGCGGTGGCCAGACAGTTATCACAGCTCATGGTGATCCTCCTGATCTGTCACGCATTATCCCGCAGAGGGATCGCGTTAGCACTGGCATTGAGGTGGTGGCTGACCCCATCAAGGTGAGGCTGACGCCCAACAATATCATCCCTGCCCAAGCGTAATACCAGCCGTTGGCCATGTTGGCCATCGCCATAGTAATTCGTTAAATGCTGTTGAAATTGAAATCCTAACTGCTGATAGAGGGCCAGCGCCCCCTCATTGGTATTATCCACTTCGAGGCGGATCGCCCCCCAGTTTGCCTTGCGGGCGTCTTGAATCACTTGAGCTAACAAGCGGCGAGCCCAACCCTGCCGGCGGATGGTCCAGCGGATAGCCAGCGTTTGGATCACTAACCGATCCCACCCCTTGTGCTCCAACGCACAGAGATAGCCCATCAGTTGTTTGCGCTCATCAAGTACCAACAGGGTTCGCCCCTTGGCCTGAGCCAGTAAATAGCGCCAACGACGACGGCCAAAAGCGAGGTCAGGGGCAAAGCAGTAATGTTCGAGTCTAGCTATGGCGCCCAAATCATCGAGGCTAGCCTCACGGACAGTCAGCACGGGGAATCCTTATAGGGTTTTATCTATGTCCATCAATGTGTGGTGCAGCTCAGGGCCTCTGACCTCATGAGCGTGGCTAATGACGCTGTATTGTCAGGTAGATACCGTGCACTGTGTGGCACACGCCTTGCCGTGTCGCGTCATCATTCGGGCTGTAACAGTGGCGCCTCTTTACCCTCTAGCCGCCTCACCGGTTTTTGTAAGATCAAATTGGCGGGGTAGGTCACCAAGTCGCCGTCGTCGTCACGAACACGCACATAAAACAGGCCTATCTCAGTAATCACCCCCGTGACCGAATCATCCTTATCGAGGATGCGAATGCGATCCCCAATTCGATAGGGAAAGGCGAAAAAGATAGTGATGCTCGCGGTGATATTCGAGAGGATCGACCACTGAGCCACCATGGCGACACCCAGCACGGCAAAGAACGAGGAGGCCAGCACCACCAGTCGTGAGAAGTCGAGCCCCCACACGCCAGCCAAGATAAGCAGGCTGGCGCAGCCCTGGAGAAAGTGAAACACATGGGCGACATAGAGCACGCGATTATCACTGACCTGTTTGCTGCGAGCCAGTGCCAGCAAGCTTTTGCGGATCAGGCGCCGGATCAGGGTATGGCCAAGCAGTAATACCAAGGTAAAGCCGATAGATTGCCACATCGTGATCTGCTCCTTACCACCAACGTTGACGCTTGAGCCAGATAGCCAGCCCCATCGCCAACACGACCAAGGCCCCACAAAATAGCCAGAATGCAGCCGGGTTGTCGGCTCCTGGCATCCCGCCGAGGTTAATGCCAAACAGACCGGTCAAAAAACTGGCCGGTAAGAAAAGCAGCGCCATCACCGACATTTGGTAGGCGCGGCGGTTGGTCTCTTCTGCCATCAGGTTATTAATTTCATCCGCCAATACCGCGGTACGCGCCACCCCAGCATCCAGGTCATCCAACCAACGCCGCAGGCGCTCTGCAATATCATGCAGACGACGCCGATCATCCTCATCTAACCAGCTGACTTTTTCATTGGCCAGCCTTGCTACCAGATCCCGCTGCGGGTAGAGATAACGGCGCACCATGATGAGCTGTTTGCGGATCCTTGCTAATTGGCCATTGGCGGGCAGGTCACGCAGTAATACCTGCTCTTCTAAATCGAGGATCTGGTCGTGTAGCTCCTCGACAAACTCTCCAACCCGATCTGTTAAAGCATCACAGATTTCGACCAGCCAGTCGGCGATGCTATCGGCGCCAACGGTCATCAGCTGGTTAAACACATCTTGCTCTGACAGTAATGGTCGACGGCGGCTGCTGATGATGAGTTCGGGGGTGATAAAGATCCGTACCGCGACCATCTCTTCGGGGCGGTGCAAGCTGTTGTGGTTGATACCTCGCAGGATCAACAGCACTGTTTCCCCTACTCGGATCAGCTTAGGGCGGTTGCTTTGGCCAAGCAGTGACTCCTTGGCCACCTCATTGAGCAGCGGCGTTTGCAATAACCAGCGAGCCGCTTCTGGATTGCCATAATCCAGATGTAGCCAGCAGAGTTGGCTACTGGGCAGTTCACCGCCCGCCACCAGCGGCGTCATGCCATGTTGACCGCCCAAGGTCAGGCCATAAATCACCTCACTGGGTACCCGATCCATTTGCGTGTTCCTCTTGCACATAGTGGGGAGCTAGCTTACACCAAAGCGCGCGCTGACTCAGCCCACATAGGCGATGGCGGTTGTGTTAATATTCCCCCCTTGTTTCGCCCCCTGACCAGAGGAAACCATGTCATGTTTATCTGGGTTGATGCCGATGCCTGTCCGATTCCCGTTAAAGAGATCCTCTATCGGGCTGCTCACCGTGCCCAGATAGTGACAACATTGGTCGCCAATCAGGCACTGCGGGTGCCGCCTTCACCGTTTATCAAAACCCAGCAAGTGGCCAAAGGATTCGACGTAGCGGATCATGTGATTGCCCAGCAGGTACAGCCTGGTGATCTGGTGATCACGGGGGATATTCCTCTGGCCGCATGGGTCATTGATGCCGGTGGTGAAGCGCTCAATCCCCGTGGCGAGATCTATACCAGTGAGACCATCAAGGCGCGGCTTGGGATGCGCAATTTCATGGAAGAGCTGCGCTCCGCTGGGGTGCAAACGGGGGGGCCTGCTCCCTTTAACGCTGCGGATAAACAACGCTTTGCCAATGCGCTTGATAAATGGTTGCTCAAAGGCAAGCTGACCTGACAACACAACGAGCCCCTGTGCTTTACCAGATGGCGGAGTGATGGGGGCCCGCCAGCTTAGTTGGCACCTGATCAGCGTTGGCTAGCAGGCACTGGACGGCGCAATCCTAACATCTGGACCTGATGCGTTCATATTTGCACCACTTCAGCGGTCCCTTCTGCTACAATGCGCCCCCTTGCGCGCCGCGCAGCCCGTTTTCCCGACATCTTTTTCCGATATTTTTCCGACATAGAGCCCTTTTGTGAACAACAGCGAATTTAGTAGCCTCAATCTATCCCCCGCCCTGCAAGAGAACCTCGCTAGCCTAGGTTACCTGCAGATGACCCCGATCCAAGCCCAGAGCCTGCCCCTGGTGCTCGATGGTAAAGACCTGATCGCCAAGGCAAAAACCGGCAGCGGCAAGACCGCCGCCTTTGGCCTTGGTCTGCTGGCCAAGCTCAACGTCAACCGCCTCGAAGTGCAGGCGCTGGTGCTCTGCCCGACCCGTGAACTGGCGGATCAGGTGGCCCAGGAGATCCGCCGTTTGGCGCGTGCCCTGCCCAACGTCAAGCTGGTGACCTTGTGCGGCGGCACCCCGACCGCACCGCAGTCGGCCACTCTGAGCTTTGGTGCCCACATCGCCGTTGGCACCCCGGGCCGCATTCTCAAGCATCTGGAGCAAGGTACGCTGGAACTCTCCGGCCTCAAGACGCTGGTGCTGGACGAAGCGGATCGCATGCTGGACATGGGCTTTGGCGAAGATATCAACCGGGTCATCAGCTATGCCCCCCAGCAGCGCCAGACCCTGCTGTTCTCCGCGACCTATCCGGAAGGGATCGCCCAGATGAGCCGCGGCGTGCAGCGCAATCCGGTCGAGGTGAGCGTGGAGTCCCTGCACGAGGGGAGCGCCATCGAACAGAAGCTTTACGAAGTGCCTGCCGGTCAGCGCCTCGACGCCCTCACCTGGCTGCTGAGCCACTACCAGCCAAGCTCTTGCGTGGTGTTCTGCAACACCAAGCGCGCCTGTAACGATGTGGCCGACCATCTGGCCGCCAAGGGCTTCTCGGCGCTGGCGCTGAACGGCGATCTGGAACAGCGGGAGCGGGATCAGGTGCTGGTGCGCTTTGCCAACGGCAGCGCCACCATTCTGGTGGCCACCGATGTGGCGGCCCGTGGTCTCGACATCAAGGAGCTGGGCGCCGTCATCAACTATGAACTGACTTATGATCCGGAAGTCCACGTGCACCGCATCGGTCGTACCGGCCGCGCCGGCCAGCAGGGCCTAGCCCTGAGCCTCTATCAGCCCAGCGAAGCCCAGCGCGTCAACTTTATCGAAGAGTACCAGCAGGCTCCGATGCCGCAGGGTGATCTCGACAGCATCGGTCGCGATATCAAGCCGATCGCCCCGCAGATGGTGACCCTCTCCATCGATGCAGGCCGCAAGACCAAGGTGCGGGCCGGTGACATTCTGGGCGCCCTGACCGGTGAAGGCGGCATTGCTGGAAGCGACGTGGGCAAGATCCAGATCTCCGAGCAGTACTCCTACGTCGCGGTCAAGCGCAGCGTGGCGAGCGCCGCCCTCAAGCGGCTGCAGGAAGGCAAGATCAAGGGGCGCAGCTACCGCGCCCGCAAACTGGGCTAAACGAAACGAGTCACCGTTAAACCGCGATGTTCCCTGAGGATGGGGCATCGCGGTTGGGATGAGTAGTTAGTAAACGCTGGCGTCTTCGGGGGAGGGGCGAGTCTTGAAGCGGCGATGCAGCCACATGTACTGCTCGGGCGCTTTGCGGACCGCCGCTTCTATCTCTTGATTCGCCCGAGTGGCATCTAGCACGTCATCCCCTTGCGGATAATTGGCCAAAGGGGCGCCAATGTGCAGGGTGTAACCCTCTTTGGTGCGGATGTTATAACAAGGTAGCGTGACCGTATTTTTTACCCTTGCCAAGGTTGCGGTGCCGGTGACAGTAGCCGCTTGTGCGACCGCAAAGTAGGGAACAAAGACACTCGCGCGGGCACCGTAATCATGATCCGGCGCGTACCACAACGCATCACCTTGGCGCAGTGCTTTGATCATCCCCTTCACATCGTTACGGTTCACTAAATATTTATTAGACATGCAGCGGCCGTGGTACTGGGCATACTCCAGCACTGGGTTGGTATTGGGGCGATAAACGCCGACGCCGGGACAGACTAAACCAAAACAGCGCGCATTGAGCTCTAATGTCAGAAAGTGGCAGGAGAGCAGTAACATCCCTTGCCCCTTTACGATGGCCGCCCTCACGTGCTCTTCACCTTCGACTTTCATCAGGTTGCGGACTCGCCAGTCGGGCCAAAACCAAGCAATACCGACCTCAAAGATGGCGCACCCGACGCTCTCAAAATTGCGTGTTAACAGCAGCTCGCGCTCCGCCACACTGAGCTCGGGCATGGCTAACTCCAGATTACGGCGAGCGATCTTGACCCGCGAGGCCAGCACCTTGGTGGCGAGATGGCCAAGCTGGCAACCAAGCCACATCTGACTGCGCCATGGCAATAAGGTCAGGAGCCACAGGGTGCCAAGCCCTAGCCAACTGGCCCAGTAACGAGGGTGAAATAGGCGCGGCTCGAGCCGAGGAGCATTGTCATTGGCCATGGGAAATCTCTTGTTCATCAATACAATCGGGCGATTCTAGCCGAAAAGAGGCGGGGAGGGTGAATAGTGGCGCACAGGTCAGAGCGGGATTGCGTTAGTTAGACCGCTGCGTTGGCACGCTCAGTCGGCTTTTTCTCCACCTGCTAAAAGAGTGTGATAAAATCACGCACTGATTTTTTCAGGTTTTGAGAGTCGATACAGATGAAAATCACCCTGCCCGAGTTTGCAAAAGCCCGCGTTCTGGTCGTTGGCGACGTGATGTTGGATCGCTATTGGCATGGCCCAACCGGCCGAATTTCTCCCGAGGCCCCCGTACCTGTGGTCAAGGTTGAGCACATAGAGGAGCGTCCTGGTGGCGCGGCCAACGTGGCGCTTAACTCGGCCGCCCTCGGCGCTCGCGCCGTCTTGCTGGGTCTAACAGGTCAGGATGAAGCTGCTGATGCGCTGGCTGCTCAGATGGCGGGCGTCAAGGTCGAGTGTGATTTTGTGCGGCTGGCTGATTACCCAACGATCACTAAGCTGCGGGTGTTATCACGTAACCAGCAACTGCTACGGCTCGATTTTGAAGAGGGCTTTCACGATGTGGATGCGGCCTTGCTGATGAGCAAGGTTGAACAAGCCTTACCGCTGTCTGATGTCATGATTTTGTCTGATTATGGCAAGGGTGCCCTCAATGATGTGCCAGGTATGATTAAACTGGCCCGTGCCGCCAATATTCCGGTTCTGGTTGATCCCAAAGGAACCCACTTTGAGAAGTATCGTGGTGCAACGCTACTGACCCCCAACATGTCAGAGTTTGAAGCTGTGGTGGGTAAGGTCAAAAGTGAAGAGGATCTAGTGGCTAAAGGGTTGGAGCTGGTCAAGCACTTCGAACTCGACGCGCTGCTGGTGACCCGCTCTGAAAATGGTATGACCCTGATCCGTACCGGCCAAGCGGTGTTGCATCTGCCAGCTCAAGCCCATGAAGTTTATGATGTCACTGGGGCAGGGGATACCGTTATTTCTACCTTAGCCACGTCGCTCGCTGCCGGTAAAAGTTTGGATGATGCGTGCGCCCTGGCGAATACCGCTGCGGGCATCGTCGTGGGCAAGCTGGGTACATCGACGGTGAGCCCTGTTGAGTTAGCCAACGCGCTCTATACCGAGCAAGAGAGTGGTTTTGGGATGGTCTCTGAAGCCCAACTAAAAATCGCCGTTCAGGCCGCCCGCCTGCGGGGTGAGAAGGTAGTGATGACCAATGGGTGTTTCGATATTTTGCACGCCGGTCACGTCTCCTATTTAGCCAATGCGGGCAAGTTAGGCGATCGCCTGATTGTGGCAGTCAATACCGATGAGTCGGTCCGTCGTCTTAAGGGGCCCGGCCGTCCCGTCAATCCGACCGAGCGGAGGATGGCGGTGCTCGCGGCGCTGGGGGCCGTCGATTGGGTTGTGCCATTTGCTGAAGATACTCCTCAGCGGCTGATAGCTGAAATTTTGCCAGATCTCTTGGTTAAGGGGGGAGACTATAAACCAGAGGATATTGCAGGTTATGCAGAGGTCACCGCGAACGGTGGTGAGGTTCGTGTGCTTAATTTTGAAGATGGCTGTTCCACGACCGATATCATCAACACCATTCGTGAACGTGGCTAGCGTACAGTGTGCCCCTTTCGCAGGGGCGCAACTTATGACGCGTGCTAGCTTATCCATTCGATCTTCTTCGTACTGGCTATTGCCTTAATAGTGACCATTAGCACGGAGCATTAGTCGTGACTATTGCTGCGTTATCACATCGGGGATTGCAGCGCTGTTTTCCTCTCGATCGAAGGTAGCGTTTTTGTGACGTCGTTGGTGTGAACTGAGCAACTCATGGCGGCGTCAGCGCCCCTTTTTGAATTGAACCGCATAAAAACCCCTCTTATCAAAGAGGGGTTACTTGTCCAGGATGGGCTAAACGCCCCACCTTACATCATCTTACAGTACGTCGATGGCGTTCAGATCGGAGAATGCTTGCTCCAGACGCTTGATCATGGAAGTCTGACCTTCACGCAGCCATACGCGCGGATCGTAGAACTTCTTGTTCGGCTTATCGGCACCTTCTGGGTTGCCCAGCTGGCCTTGCAGGTAAGCTTCGTTCTTCTTGTAGAAATGCAGCAGACCTTCCCAGGTTGCCCACTGGGTGTCGGTGTCGATGTTCATCTTCACTACGCCGTAGGAGATGGACTCGCGGATCTCTTCCAGAGTGGAACCTGAACCACCGTGGAATACGAAGTCCAGAGACTTGGCAGGGATGCCGAACTTCTCGGAAACGTACTTCTGGGAAGCGTCCAGGATGGACGGGGTCAGCTTGACGTTACCCGGCTTGTATACACCGTGTACGTTGCCGAAGGAGGCAGCGATGGTGAAACGCGGGCTGATCTTGGACAGACGCTCGTAAGCGTAAGCCACATCTTCCGGCTGGGTGTACAGAGCGGACTGATCCATGTGGCTGTTGTCGACGCCGTCTTCTTCGCCACCGGTGCAACCCAGTTCCAGCTCCAGCGTCATGTTCATCTTGGCCATGCGGGTCAGGTACTCGCAGCAGATGTCGATGTTCTCTTCCAGAGACTCTTCGGACAGATCCAGCATGTGGGAGGAGAACAGCGGCTTGCCGGTTTGTGCAAAGTGCTTCTCGCCTGCTTCCAGCAGACCGTCGATCCACGGCAGCAGCTTCTTGGCAGCGTGGTCGGTGTGCAGGATGACTGGCACGCCGTAGGCTTCGGCAACAGCATGAACGTGCTTGGCACCGGAGATGGCACCCAAAATGGCAGCTTTCTGACCTTCTAGCTTCAGACCTTTACCGGCAGTAAACACGGCACCACCGTTGGAGAACTGAACGATAACCGGCGCTTTAACCTTGGTGGCAGCTTCCAGTACGGCGTTCACGGAGTCGGTACCCACGCAGTTGACGGCTGGCAGAGCAAAGCCGTTCTCTTTCGCGATGGCGAATACTTTCTGAACGTCATCACCAGTGATCACGCCGGGTTTTACGAAGTCGAAAATTTTCTTAGACATGGTTCATCGTCCT
The DNA here is from genome assembly GCF_002795305.1 of Aeromonas cavernicola. GTDB lineage: Bacteria > Pseudomonadota > Gammaproteobacteria > Enterobacterales > Aeromonadaceae > Aeromonas > Aeromonas cavernicola. Next base: position 17,327 of record NZ_PGGC01000003.1, on the reverse strand, counting down.
ATTCGTATGCCGTTAATAAAAAGGGAGGGTTCATCATGAATTGGCACAGCGGCCACATAATAAATGAAACGGGAGGCATTTGCCCCCCGTTCCGGGTCAATTAGGCTTTAGCGCGCTGTTCCAGAATCTCAACAGCGGGCAGAACCTTGCCTTCTACGAACTCCAAGAAGGCGCCGCCGCCAGTGGAGATGTAGGAGACTTTGTCAGCGATGCCGAACTTGTCGATGGCAGCCAGGGTGTCGCCACCGCCAGCGATGGAGAAGGCCGGAGAAGCAGCGATGGCTTCAGCGATAACCTTGGTGCCTTCAGCAAACTGGTCGAACTCGAATACACCGACCGGGCCGTTCCACAGGATGGTCTTGGCGTTCATGATGATGTCAGCCAGGGCCTTGGCAGAATCCGGGCCGATGTCGAAGATCATGTCGCCGTCGGTCACGTCAGAGACGGACTTGATGATCGCCGGAGTGGACTCGGAGAACTCGGCACCTACCACCACGTCGGTGGTCACAGGAATGTTGGTCTCGGCAGCCAGTTTCTTGGCCGTGTCGATCAGGTCGTGCTCGCACAGGGACTTGCCGACGTTGTGACCGGCAGCAGCGATGAAGGTGTTGGCGATGCCACCACCGACCACCAGCTGGTCAGCGATCTTGGAGAGGGATTCCAGTACGGTTAGCTTGGTGGAGACCTTGGAGCCGCCAACGATGGCAACCATCGGGCGCTCGGGCTTCAGCATGGCTTTGCCCAGGGCTTCCAGTTCACCAGCCAGCAGCGGACCGGCACAAGCAACCGGTGCGAACTGAGCCACACCGTAGGTAGAACCTTCGGCGCGGTGAGCAGTACCGAACGCATCCATTACAAAGACGTCACACAGAGCGGCGTATTTTTTGGCCAGATCGATGGTGTTCTTCTTCTCGCCTTTGTTGAAACGGCAGTTTTCCAGTACAACCAGCTCACCGGCAGCGACGTCTACGCCATCCAGGTAATCCTTGGCCAGGGTCACCTTGCAGGACAGAGCGTCTTTCAGATAGTTGACAACCGGAGCCAGGGAGAATTCTTCGTTGTATTCACCCTCGGTCGGACGACCCAGGTGGGAGGTGATCATCAGCTTGGCGCCCTTTTCCAGAGCCAGCTTGATGGTCGGCAGAGTCGCTTTGATCCGTGCATCGGAGGTGACCTTGCCGTCTTTTACCGGTACGTTCAGGTCAGCACGGATCAGAACGCGTTTACCCGCCAGATCCAAGTCAGTCATCTTGATAACAGACATATTCAGTCCTCTATGATTTTCCAGGTAATGTTAAAAACAGTAACCTTATCCCCAAGGCAGGCTCAGCCTGCAACCATCATGGCTCGGGTGGTATCCAGCATCCGGTTTGCGAAGCCCCATTCGTTATCGCACCACATCAACATCTTGACGAGGTTGGCATCGCTCACCCGAGTCTGGGTACCATCAATGATGCAGGAGTGTGCATCATGATTGAAGTCTACGGAGACCAGCGGTTCTTCCGTGTAATCCAGAATACCGTGTAATGTACCTCTGGATGCCCGTTGCAGGGCTTGATTTACGTCAGTAACTGTCACTTTTTTACGAACAGTAATACTGAGATCCATCGCTGTTACATTGATGGTCGGCACCCGTACCGCGATCGCCTCGAACTTGCCGGCGAAGTGGGGCAGGATTCGCTCCAATCCCTTTGCCAGCTTGGTATCCACCGGAATGATGGATTGGCTGGCAGCGCGGGTTCGGCGCAAGTCACTGTGGTAGGCATCGATGACTTGCTGATCATGCATGGCCGAATGAATTGTCGTAATAGTACCACAATTTATCTCGAATTCTCGATGCAATGTTTCAATCACCGGCACCACGCAGTTGGTGGTACAGGAGGCGTTGGAGACGATCCGCTCGCGCCCCGTCAGCACCTGATGATTGACCCCGTAGACAATGGTGGCATCCACGTCCGCTTCGGCCGGATGAGAGAACAATACCTTGCCCGCCCCCGCCGCTAGATGGAGCTCGGCATCGGCCCGCGAGCCAAATACCCCGGTGCAGTCGAGTACCACATCCACCCCCAGCGCCCGCCACGGCAAGTTCGACGGATCTCGCTCGGCGAACAGGGAGATGAGATCCTCCCCCACCAGCATGCTGTTGCCTGCCAGTTGCACCGGATGGTGGAAGCGACCGTGACTGGTATCGTAACGGGTCAGGTGCACCATGGCCTCGGGGGCCGCCAGCTCGTTGATGGCGACGATCTTGATGGTCTTGTCGCGCTGGCTTTCATAGAGGGCTCGCAACACGTTGCGACCGATCCGCCCGTAACCATTGATGGCTATTTTTATCATGTGATGCTGGTCTCCTGTCGCAAATTTAAAAGACAGCAATCTAACTATTCTTCAGGAATGATCACAACAGGTTTGCCACGATGTGTGCTTGGTAATGACCACGTGGTATAGATGCGATTTGACTTGAACGAATCTTGCCTTGGGGCAGTTACAGTAGGCGGTAGTATAATTGAAAAAACAGGGGGGAGTAGCGCCCTAAGTAATAAGAATAATTAGCTAAAAAATAAATTAAAAATAGTTGTTCATTTATGCCAAATGAATGATTTTTAATGAATTATGTTCTTACGGCGCTCCCTTATGTACCTAAGTTTTTTCGATAGTTTATTCATTTTATGGATGAGGTAAATATCCTCTGAATACTTATGGAAATCCGAAAAAATAAGCTATTTCGGACTCCCATCTTAACGGTATATCGCTATGCTTACGCATTTGATCAGAATGAGTACTTGCTTGTCAGGCTATAGGCTCAGTGACTATCGAAGGTCAAAATATATCGTCGGTCGACACGGGCCCTTGTAAGTCTTGATTATCACCGCTGTAAACATGATCGCCATCAGAGAGAGGCGCAGTATATCGGGTAGGTTCAGTTCCCTCCTTGAAGTATTCACTCGTGCCTGAACCTGTCGTCAGTAAACCTGTTTCACTGTTTATATTGGCCGTAATTATACCTGCTGGGACAGGCATTTTACGCTCAGGTATGTTTTTAAGTGCGACCTTCATGAAATCAATCCAGATTGGCTGAGCTGCACCGCCGCCAAACTCTGCATTGCCCAAACCACGCTGGTGATTGTCAAACCCTATCCAAGAAGTTGCGACTAAGTTAGGTGTGTAGCCAGAAAACCATGCATCACGTGATTCGTTGGTTGTGCCTGTTTTCCCTGAAATATCATGTCGTTTCAAATCACGTGCAGCTCGCCACCCGGTACCACGCCAGCCGTTCCCACCCCAAATCGCGGTACTGAGTGTGTCTGTGATTAAAAAGGTACTCTGCGTGCTGATGGTGTGGGGGGCCAATCCGCTTGACTCGCTGGCATTATCGGTAAGCTCGGCTGTCACATCGTATTCCGGCTGCTGACAGTCGATGCAGGCAACAGTTGGGGTTGCTTGATATAGCGTCTGTTCCTGACTATCTGTCACCCGATCGATGAAATAGGGCGTAACGAGGAAGCCACCGTTAGCTAGCACCGAGTAACCTCGCACCACTTCAAATGGTGTAAATTCGGCAGCACCGAGAGCAAGAGATTCGTTAGGTGATATCGCACTTTTTGGGAAACCGAAACGAGTAAGCCCATCAATATAGGTGTCTAGCCCTATTGCGCGCATTAACCTCACTGACATCACATTTTTGGATTTTGCGAGGCCAAGTCTAAGCGGAGTAGGACCATCGTAGACTGCGGGAGAGTTTTTAGGTTGCCACATAGGGCCTTTTGATGGGTCCCACTGATTGATGGGAGCATCGTTTATCAAAGACGCGAGGGTATAACCATGTTCTAGTGCCGTGGCATAAAGGAACGGCTTGATATTAGAGCCAATTTGTCGACGAGCCTGCTCGACCCTGTTGAATTTTGAAAGCTCAAAACTAAAGCCACCGACAAGTGCTTCAATTGCCCCATTTTGGGGATTCATAGCAACCAGTGCTGCATTAACATCAGGAATTTGTGCTAAAAATAGCTCTTCCCCTTGTTCACGAACCCAAATTTGAGCGCCCACCTTTAATACATCACGGGCTGACTTCGGTGCATAGCTTTGACGATCATCTGTAATGAAAGTTCGTGCCCATTTGATCCCATTCCAGCCTAATTCAGCTTGTTTACCATTTTTAAGTATCAAAGTGGCACTGCGTTCGCCGAGCTTCGTCACGACTGCTGCAGTCAGTGGCTGGTATGTATTCTGGTTAGCTAAATAAGAGGTGATTCTTTGATAATCCCAAGGTGACTCACCATTTTTCCATAGTAACGCCGTTGCTCCACGATAGCCGTGACGCATGTCGTAAGCAAAAATCCCGTCGAGTAAGGCATTTTGAGCGGCAGATTGACGTTCAGCGCTGACAGTGGTGTAGACGTGCAGGCCCATGGTGTATGCATCTTCACCAAATTGCTCGACCATTTTTTGTCGTACCATCTCACCCAGGTAGGGGGCATGTAATGTTACCTCTGCGCCATGGTAGCTTGCTTTAATCGGCATGTTAGAGGCTTCATTAAACTGTGCTTGTGAGATCTTGCCAGTTTCCAACATCCGCCCTAGCACTACATTACGACGGGCAAACGCTCTTTCAGGCGAGCGAATCGGATTCAGCATTGAAGGGGCCTTCGGTAGGCCCGCAATAATAGCTATTTCATCTAAGCCGAGGTCTTTAACTTCTTTACCAAAGTAAACTTGCGCTGCAGCACCAATACCAAACGAGCGATAACCAAGTGGTATCTTATTCAAGTAGAGTTCTAGGATTTCATCTTTGGTTAAATTTTGTTCAATCCGCCAAGCGAGAAATACTTCTTTTATTTTACGAACTAGGGTTTTTTCATTACTCAAGAAGAAGTTGCGCGCCACTTGCTGGGTAATGGTACTCGCACCTTGTCTTGCTTGCCCCGACGTTGCCCATACGGTAGCAGCACGGATAATACCAATAGGATCAATACCGGGATGTTCATAGAAACGAGCATCTTCTGTAGCTAGCACAGCATCGATCATCGGTTGCGGGATATCGGCTAGCGCTAATGGAATACGGCGAATTTCACCGAATTGGGCGAGTAGTTCGCCATCTTTGGTGTAAACACGCATAGGTGTAGCCAGCTTGATATCACGTAATGCGGTTACATCTGGCAACTGTGGTTTGATATAGAAATAGATACCGACAAGGCTCGCAACGCCTAGCACAGTGCCCAGTATCATGAGAATAAACAGGCGAACAAGCCATTTCAGCATGGAAAAACTACCAATCGTCTTAACATCAACCAACGGGCGCAGATTATAGCCCTTTTGTTCTTTGAAATTCGAGGTTTTACTGTGGTGAACATAACCTTCAAATCGAGGCGAGAGGTTAGCACTCTAGCGATCAATAACCAAGGCTTGTCGACTACGCTTAGAAAGTAAGCGACATCATTTTTTCATGAGGAACACATTTTATTGATATATATAGTATTTAAGGTGGGATGCAGGCCTAAATGAAAAAGCCGATTTACACTTAATCTCAAATCCCAATAACGCATGGATGTGTATATGTTTGGGTTATTTAAGCAGGATGCTTTGCTACCTTTGATGGGCGTTGATTTTGGCAGTCAAACAATTAAGGCTGTCACGCTTAGTGGCTGTGTTGATCAATTCTATATCGACTCAGTAGCCGAGATCGCTACTCCTAAAGGTGGCTTGGTTGATTATCAGCTACAGGATATAGAGCGCGTCAGTCAGTCGCTCAAATCTCTCAAACGTCTCTTGCCTAGCAATGGTAGGTTTGTGGCCACTGCGGTCACTGGTGCGAATGTCATCACTAAAGTGATTCAACTTGATGTCACTCTCAGTGAAAAAGAGCTTGAAGCCCAAATTCAGCTAGAAGCTGAGCAAATTATCCCTTTTCCATTGGATGAAGTGAGTCTTGATTTTGAAGTGCTGAGTTTTCGTCGCGATAGCGAGTTTCGGCAGCAAGAAATATTACTTAGTGCAGCTAGAACAGAGAGTGTGAATGGGCGAGTCACTGCTTTGAATGAAGCTGGAATGATGGTGAAAGTGATGGATGTTGGGGCTCATGCGTTAGGACGTGCTGTAATGACGTGTTTTCCTAAGTTATATGAGATTAATACTCCGGTAGGTGTTATGGATATTGGCGCTAGTACGATAACTTTCATCGTATTATTGCTGGGGCAAGTCATTTATTCACGCCTTCAAAATTTTGGTGGTGATACCTATAGTCAAGCTATTGCTTCATTTTATGGTATTAGTACTGAAGAGGCTGAACATGCAAAAGTTAAAGGTACTTTACCGGAAGGGTATGAAGTCAATGTATTAGTGCCTCATATAAGTGCTCTTATTCAACAGGCTCGTCGCAATGTCCAACTGTTTTGTAGTGCTTCAGGTTACCGTGAACTTGGCCAATTAGTTTTAACGGGAGGAGGGAGCCTACTACCTGGACTTGTGTCAAAAATTAAAGATGAAGTTAATTATGAGGTGGTACAGCCAGACCCCTTTATGTTATTTGCTAAGTCTCATTCTGATCAGCGAAGAGAGGATGGCGCTAAATACATGACTGCATTTGGTTTAGCCTTAAGGAGTTTCTCCCCATGTCTAATATAAATCTATTACCTTGGCGTGATACATTAGCGTGTAGGAGAAAAAAGCAATTTAGCCTATTGTTCAGCGTGTGTTTATGTTTGACCACTGTTTTTGTATTTTTCGCTGATTGGTTGGTAGAACGGGAAATAAGCTATCAACGACATCAAAACCAACGATTACAGAAGGAAATTACGATACTAGATAACCAACTGGGTGAAATACGCTTACTTAAAGAGCGACGTAAAGCATTGCTTGAGAGAATGCACCTTATTGAGAGGCTCCAATTGCGGAGGAATATTTCTGTTCGCCTTTTTAATCAGCTACCTGAATTGATACCAGATGGTGTCTATCTTAATACCCTTTCATTAGAAAATGAACAGATTGATATTAATGGAAAAACAGAAGCATATGGACGTGTTGCTACCATGATGCGCAGTATTGATAATTCTGATTGGTTAGGTAAGTCAAAAATTAGTACGATTTTTTTGGATAGTACCTCCCCCCTCTCTTTAAGCCAATTTTCTATGATGTTTAAGGTTATAGAAACGTCGTTATTTCCTGATATGGCAAAGGGGGATAAATGAATTTCCAACAGATTAGAGAGCTAGATATTAATGAGCTAGCAAATGGTTCATTATTGGTTAAGTTGGTATTTATTTTATTTTTTTGTTTTTTTTTGGCTGGGGCCGGATATTATTACTTGATCGCCAACTCGCTTACTGTCTTTACATCTGAAAAAAATAAAGAATCAGAGTTTAAATTAGAATTTGAAAGCAAATCAATGTTAGCTAACAGTCTAATAACTTATAGAGAGCAGAATATTAAGTTGGGCGAGATGGTTGACACTCAGTTAAAACAACTTCCAAATACGCATGAGGTAGCAGGGTTGATCGATGACATTAGCTTTATTGCAACTGACAATGGTCTCCAGTTAAAGCGTATTAACTGGGAGCCCGAAATAAAGCATGAGTTTTCAACTGAATTACCGATGCGCATAGAGGTGGTAGGAAATTACCACGAGCTAGGGAAGTTCACTGCAGACATGGCTGCACTACCAAGAATAGTTATTTTGGATTCTTTTTCACTTGTACAAAGCAAAGAAGATAGTGACTTAATTTCTATGTCGATGGTTGCGAAAACTTATAAATACAATGATAAGTCCGTGGAACAGGAAAAATGAGATATATTTACGTTTTATTAATCTCTTTTTTAGTCACTGCTTGTGGCGGTAAAAATGATATGGATTTATATATAGAACAAGTAAAAACTAGAGCCCCAGTACCTGTAGAACCTTTACCTGAGCTAAAACCGTTTTCGCCGATGCGTTATTTACAAAGAGATTTACGTAGCCCTTTTATATCTCCTCAGCCGGAGATAGCTCCTGATTCAGAAAAAAAAGTCAACAAGACCATAAGTTGCACTCAATTAGTTGAGACTAGAGAGAAAGAAATGTTGGAAAATTATTCGTTAGCTAGTTTGAGTATGCAGGGAACACTTGGCAAGCAAGGCCAGTTATGGGCTTTAATTAGAACACCTGATGGTCAATCTGTTCGTGTTGGTTTAAATCAACATATGGGGCTTGACCGAGGTCGCGTGATAAAAATTAGCAGTGCCTCAATTAATTTACTGGAAGTTATACCAGATGGAAAAGGTTGCTGGGTTACAAGAGAAACTCAGTTAGGTATGACTGAATCAAAAGAAAAAAGATAAGCAGGGATGAAAAAATGAAAATCACCCTAGGTAAAATTGTATTAATAGCGCTAAATTTCTTCATCATTTTATGCCATCCTGTCTGGGCTGTAGCAACCTTACAGGAGGTAAAAATTAACCCGACAGAAACAGAGTTGCAGCATATCGAGTTTAGTTTTAGTGAACCTATAACAGGGGTTACTGAAAATTTAATTTATAATCCGAATCGATTATCAATTTATATACCTGATGCTGTAGGAACACTAAAAAACAACCCAATGCAGATAAATCGACATGGTATTGATATAATTAAAATTGAAAGTGACCGATTAGGTGTAAATATCATAATTGGATTGGAAGAGTTGTTACCTTATCAAGTTAAGGTGCTAAAGAATAAATTGCTATTATATTTTGGGGGCACTTCTTTAAGGAAGGAAGTGCAAGACGGTTATTTATTAAATACAACAGCTGGTGAAAAAAAACCAACACAATCTAAATTTTTAACTGACTCGACAGAACCAAAACAAAATGTAATTAATCAAACTAAATCTGCGTTGAAGATGAAAGATGCCAGCTCATCTATCAACATGAATAAGCCTGAGGAGTCAACACGATATTTTAATTCAGTGATGGGGATAGACTTTCGACGTGGTAAAGAGGGGCAAGGAGAATTCATCATAACTCTAGATAATAAATCTGCAGTTGTTGATGTAAGTAGTCGAGGCCAATTAGTATTAGTAAAGTTCCACGGGACAAAAATACCTGAAGAATTACTTAATCTCGTTAATGTGCAAGATTTCGCAACACCTGTCTCACAAATTGAGGTGTCTCGTCAAGGAATAGATACCATGTTCGAGCTCAGGGTGAGTGGTCGTTTTGATTACCGTTATGATCAAACAGATAAGTTGTTTATTCTTGAAATAAAAAAACAAGTAAGCATTAGTGATGTACAAAAATACAAAGGCAAGCCAATTTCGTTGAACTTTCAGGATATTCCTGTGCGAACGGTGTTACAACTAATCGCTGATTTTAATAGTCTGAACTTGGTTACCACAGATTCAGTCGTCGGTAATATTACTTTACGTCTTGATGGTGTGCCTTGGGAACAGGCACTCGATATTATTTTAAAAGTCCGAGGGCTTGATAAAAGATTAGACAATAATATTTTACTAATTGCACCAGCGGAGGAGATTGCTATACGAGAGAAACAGCAACTAGAAAATCGTAATCAGGTTGCTGAGTTGGCACCGCTGAGTATTGAATATTTACAAATAAACTATGCTAAAGCTGCTGAGGTTGCAGCATTGCTATCGTCTGAAAGTACTAAGCTACTCTCTCCTCGTGGTGCGGTTAGTGTTGATGAGCGAACCAATGTGCTTGTGGTGAAGGATACAGCAGATGTGATTATTAGCATCAAACGGATGTTGGATATCCTTGATATTCCCGTCAAACAAGTCGTTATAGAAGCAAGAATGGTGACCATTGATGATGGCTTTGATGAGGCATTAGGAGTGCGTTGGGGAGTGACCAAAAACGATGGTCATGGAAATAGTACATCAGGTTCGATTGAAGGTAATGATGGCTCAGGTAATAACAATGGAGGTTCGGCGATTACTCGTCCAGGTGTAGAAGACCGATTAAATGTCAATTTGCCAGTCACTAATGCCGCCGGTACCTTGGCATTTCAGGTTGCTCGACTAGCCGATGGCACGTTACTTGACCTTGAGCTATCTGCACTTGAAAAAGAGAGCAAAGCAGAAATAATCGCTAGTCCTCGTGTTACTACGGCCAATCAAAAACCAGCATTGATAGAGCAAGGTACCGAGATCCCTTACGTCGAGTCTTCTTCCAGTGGTGCGACTTCGGTGACCTTTAAAAAGGCTGTCTTGAGCTTAAAAGTCACACCTCAAATTACACCCGATAATCGAGTCATTTTGGATCTGACTGTAACTCAGGATACCAAAGGAGAAACGGTTCCGACCGGTACTGGTGATGCTGTTTCGATTAACGCGCAGTCTATAACGACTCAAGTGTTAGTCAATAATGGCGAGACTTTGGTTCTTGGAGGGATCTATCAGCAGACCATCAAGAGTGATGTGAGTAAGGTCCCTTTGCTGGGCGACATTCCAGGGTTAGGGGTCCTATTTCGTAAGACAACAAGTGAGAACAAAAAGCGTGAATTATTGATTTTTGTGACGCCTAAGATCGTGAGTAACTCTTTTTGAATGCTTTACATAAGAGGGTAAAACACATATAACCTTACGCCCCAATGAGATAGGGGCGATGAGTACTGCGGTTGCCAGTCCTGATTTCTATTGAGATAATCGCTCCCCTGATCCATCGCAAGATAAGGTTCATAGGTACCCCGTCAAGTATTTATCGGGGCCATACAGTTTGTAATCACTAATGAAAAGACATGGCTGAGAAACGCAATATTTTCCTGATAGGTCCCATGGGTGCGGGCAAGAGCACCATAGGTAGACATCTGGCAGAACAACTGCATATGGAGTTTTTTGACTCAGATCACGAAATTGAGCGCCGTAGTGGTGCCGATATCAGCTGGGTATTCGATGTTGAAGGTGAAGAGGGATTCCGAGTCCGAGAGGAGAAAGTCATCGGGGAGCTTTCCGAGCAACAAGGGATCGTGCTGGCAACCGGTGGTGGCGCCATTAAGAGCCGTGAGACCCGTAATAAGTTATCTGCTCGAGGAATTGTGGTATACCTCGAAACCACTATTGAAAAACAATTGGCTCGAACTCAAAGGGATAAGCGTCGTCCGCTGCTACAGACCGAGGAACCAGCGCGCGAAGTTCTGGAACGCTTAGCTCAAGAGCGTAATGCGCTGTATGAAGAAGTAGCTGATTTTGTTGTGCATACGGATGAACAAAGCGCCAAAATAGTTGCCAATCAAATTGTAAAATTGATCGGTATGTAATGACTGGGGGACATCCGTGGAACGGTTAAAAGTCGAACTGGGTGAACGCAGCTATACCATTGAAATAGCCGCTGGGTTGTTAAAAAAGCCAGAGGTTTTATTAAATACAATTAAGGGAAAGAGAGTGATGATCGTGACAAACACGATTGTCGCTCCACTTTATCTTGAGATGTTTACCGCTTTGCTATCTGGTTTTCAGGTTGAGCATTGCATCTTGCCTGATGGTGAAGCGCACAAAACGCTGGCAACGTTTGAACTAATTATGTCTGCTTTGCTTGAGACAAACCACGGTCGTGATACCACGCTGATAGCCCTTGGTGGTGGTGTGATAGGCGATGTGGTTGGCTTTGCTGCGGCCAGTTATCAACGTGGAGTCCCTTTTATTCAGGTCCCGACGACATTACTCTCTCAGGTTGACTCTTCTGTCGGCGGTAAAACAGCAGTAAATCATGCGCTAGGTAAAAACATGATTGGTGCTTTTTATCAACCTAGACAAGTGATCATCGATACCGAATGCTTAAGCACTTTACCTGAACGAGAATTTGCAGCAGGTATGGCTGAAGTGATTAAATACGGCATTATTTGGGATGCAGAGTTTTTTGCTTGGTTAGAGCAAAACATATTACGTCTGCAGCAGCTCGATCCTGACGCACTATCCTATGCAATAAAACGCTGTTGTGAGATCAAGGCTGACATTGTTTCACAAGATGAAACGGAGCGTGGTGTTCGCGCTTTGCTCAACCTTGGCCATACATTTGGCCACGCAATTGAGGCTGAACAAGGTTATGGTAGCTGGCTTCATGGTGAGGCTGTGGCGGTAGGCATTATGCTTGCTGCATCCACTGCTGTCATGTGCGGCACCATGACAGACCAACAGATTCTACGTATTCGTCAGCTATTGTTAGCTGCAAATTTACCTATCAAAGCGCCTACAGAAATGGGGTTTTCTGCCTTCATAAGACATATGCGTCGTGATAAGAAGGTATTGGATGGTAAGCTTAGGCTTGTATTACCTGTTGGCATTGGTCATGCACACGTTGTGACTCATGTCTCTGATACGCAGTTATTGGCAGTAATTGAGTCAGGTAGGTCGTGACAAATAATAAGCTGCTTAAATTTCCTTCACAGCGACAGCTGGTTGACCGGCTGTTGCATCTCATCGAATTTAACAATCCTTTTATTTTTCTTTCTGGCAAAACAGGTTGTGGTCATACGACCATCAGCGAAGCTCTTCTAATTAAACTACCTGAAAAAGTGCGGGCTATTAGTTTGATTGGTTCATCTGGCATGAAAATGACAGATATCAGACATCTACTATTATCGCAAATAGTGACAAATCCACTTTTTAATATACAGGATGCGTTATCCGACAGCTTATTTCGTATGCTAGAAGGGACTAAGCCCACTCAATTATTGCTAGTGATTGAGCAAGCAGATCAGCTACCAATCGAGCTGCTGGATGAGTTATGGGGTGTTGCCTGCCATAATGATAAATTAACTACACCACATCGCCTAGCAATTATCGTATCCGGTAATGATACTTGGTGTCAAAAACAAATACCGTTATTACGAGGGCGTACGACTCCTCCTCTCGAATTAGAAATTTTGCCATTGAGTCCGCCAGAGCAGCGCATTTTTTTATATGAGAAAGCTAAGCAATTAAAGATCCCCACCGCTCTTTTACCTAAATTGAAAGTGGAAGAAATACTGATAACGGCAGGTGGACACCCATCCACTCTCATGCAGTTACTGGAGGAGATCATGACAGATAAGAGACCTAAGAAGCGTCAGAGTAAATTGCCCGTGGCGACAATCATCAGCATGTTACTGATCATTGTCGGTGGGTTGCTAGCTTTGGGGTATGTGTTACCAAGATTAAACGACGAGCAGAGCACGGATGTAGATCAAACATCTACCAATGATGCCAATTTTCTTCCCCCTTCGGTTGGGAATATTCCAGCAACAACAGATAGTGTGAATGATGTTGGCTCAAATAAAAACATTGAAAGGATGAGTGATAATACAGCTATCGCTAATCCCAACCGAGTGGTCAAAGATTGGCAAATTGATGCTACTGCACTGCCCAAATTAGTTGAGGGAAATACCATCACTACCGAATCTACTCACTACGAAGGTAGACGAGTGGTTATTGCTGATGAAGTAGTACAAAAACTGATGTCTGAGCCCAAAGTAAGTGCTGCTTTGCCGACCCATGTCGTTAATACCTTAGCTGGTAAGGGAGCGGTTGATGCGGCCAGTACTGTGCGCGAAGATGCGGCCAAAAATGCTCAAGAAATACCCAAAAGCACACAACCCAAGTCAGTGAATGTTAAAAAAGAAGGTCGCGAACAATTTTCTGGGCCTGTGCTTAAGGTCCCTTTAACTGCGCCATCCTTCTTAGCTCAAAAGCCACGTAGCCATTACAGTATTCAGCTGATGGGGGCAAGTAATACCCAAGCGGTCAACCAGTTTGTTTCTAAGCATGGGCTAGTCGATAAAGTATGGGTTTACCAGACACAGTTCCGTGGTAGCCCTTGGTATGTGGTTTTGCAAGGTGATTATTCCAGTGCAGCACAAGTGAAGAGTGCCATTCGGCAGTTATCACCTGGCTTGTTAAAAGGCCAACCTTGGCCCAAGTCCTTTGCGCAGGTGCAAAAAGAGTTAAAGGCACAGCCGTAGTCATCGAGCCGTATAAGCAGGTACAATCGCCCCCCTTTAGCTGAGCCTCTCATATACCGGATTGCCATGAAGAAAACGCGTGCCTTTTTAAAATGGGCTGGGGGGAAATATTCCCTAGTTGAGGAGATCTCCGAACGCTTACCAGCAGGGAGGGTCTTATTGGAGCCTTTTGTTGGCGCAGGCTCAGTGTTTCTCAATACTGACTATGAGGCTTATGTACTTAATGACATAAACCCTGACTTAATTGGTCTCTATAACCATCTTAAGTTAGCTCCTGATCATTTCATCAGCGAAGCGCATAAATTATTTGTTGCCGAATGTAATAGCAAAGCGACCTATTATCGATTAAGAACACAGTTTAATCACGCCGACTCAAGTTTTGAACGAGCGCTCTTGTTTCTCTATCTGAATCGTCATGGGTTCAACGGTTTGTGCCGCTACAATAAAAAAGGCGGTTTTAATGTCCCTTTTGGTTCTTATAAAAAACCCTATTTTCCAGAAAAAGAGCTGTGGATATTTGCGGAAAAAGCGCAAAAAGCGACCTTTATCTGTGAGAGTTATGCAGATGCCATTGCTCGTGCTGAGGACGATTGGGTTATATATTGCGATCCGCCTTATGCTCCGCTTTCAAATACTGCCAGTTTTACCTCTTATGCAGCGGGTGGTTTTACCTTAGATGATCAAGCCATTCTTGCTCGGCTTGCTCGGCATGCCGCAAATCACAAGAATGTGCCGGTATTAATAAGCAATCATGATATTGAGCTAACTCGTGAGTTATACCGTGAAGCTAATCTGGATAAGTTGTTTGTAAAACGTACTATCAGCAGTAATGGTGGGACCCGTAATAAGGTGGCCGAGTTATTAGCGTTATATCCAGCGAAAGCTGCAGTTTAGTAGTGGATAGCCGTACCGATTAATTAGCGGTTTCGTCAATGTTATGGGTAGTTTCCCGATTCGTGAGTAGAATTTTCCCATAGTTTAATTGTACGAAGGTCTATATGGAAACGTTACGCTTTAACGGTACCTACATCATCATTGCCATCCTCAAACTGGCCGAGTCGCTTTAGCTACTTTACCGTGAGCGTAGCATTAGCTCTGCGACCATTTACAAGTGGTGTGCCAAATTCGGTGGCATGAATACCTCTCTCATGGCTTGTTTCAAAGCGCTGGAAAAGGAAAAACAGGTGGTTGCCGACTGGTTGCTGTATCTTACCGCCAGCTAGCACACCCAGTATGAGAACGTGACAAAAACAAAAAACGTTATATTTGCAAGACGTGCTGATGAGTAATGCTTCAATGACCTTAACTGAAAATATCCACAATCACACACCAATGATGCAGCAGTACCTTGGCCTCAAGGCTGAGAACCCGGAGATCCTGCTGTTCTATCGGATGGGCGACTTCTACGAGCTGTTCTATGACGATGCCCGCAAGGCCTCCCTGCTGCTCGACATCTCCCTGACCAAACGTGGCCAGTCGGCGGGCATCCCCATCCCCATGGCGGGGGTGCCCTACCATGCTATCGAGGGCTATTTAGCCAAACTGGTGCAGCTCGGCGAATCTGCTGCCATCTGCGAGCAGGTGGGGGATCCTGCCACTAGCAAGGGGCCGGTGGAGCGTAAGGTCATTCGCATCATCACCCCAGGCACTGTCTCTGACGAGGCGCTGCTCTCGGAGCGACAAGACAACCTGATCGCAGCCGTTTATCACGATGGCCGCCGCTTCGGTTACGGCACCATGGACATCAGCTCCGGCCGCTTCTTCATCAACCAGTTCGACAAGGAAGAGACTTTACTGGCGGAGCTGCAACGCACCAATCCGGCCGAGCTGCTCTACCCCGAATCATTCGCATTTTTGCACCATATCGAAGGTCGCCGTGGCCTGCGTCGCCGCCCCGAGTGGGAGTTTGAGCTGGGCACCGCCCGCAAGCTGCTTTGCCAGCAGTTCGGTACCCAGGATCTGGTGGGCTTTGGCGTCGAGCAGAGCGAGACCGCCCTGTGCGCCGCCGGCTGCCTGATGCAGTACGTCAAAGACACCCAACGCACAGCACTACCCCACATTCGTAGCGTGCGCCTTGAGCAACCCGATCACGCCGTTATCATGGATGCCGCCACCCGCCGTAATCTGGAGTTGACCCAGAATCTGGCCGGTGGCCACGACAACACTCTTGCCGCCGTATTGGACGGTACGGCTACCCCGATGGGCAGCCGGTTACTCAAACGCTGGCTGCACCAGCCGATCCGCGATCGGGTGATCCTGAAAGGCCGCCAGAGCACCATCAAGGAGCTCATCGAGCAGAACCTCTATGACGAGCTGGGCAGCCTGCTGCGTCAGGTCGGCGATGTGGAGCGGGTGCTGGCGCGCCTCGCCCTGCGTTCGGCCCGCCCGCGCGACCTCACCCGCCTGCGTCAGGCCTTTGCCCAGTTGCCCGAGTTGCAGCGTCTGCTGGCGGACAACGAGCACGAAGCGGTGCAACAGCTGCGCGATCGCGCCAGCACCTTCCCCGCGCTGCTCGACCTGCTGGAGCGTGCGGTGATGGAGGTGCCGCCGGTGCTGATCCGCGATGGTGGCGTGATCCGTGACGGCTTCAATCAGGAGCTGGACGAGTTGCGGGATCTGGCCAACGGCGCCACCGCCAGCCTCGCCCGCATCGAAGAGCGGGAGAAGCTGCTGACCGGCATCAACACCCTCAAGGTGGGCTACAACAAGGTACACGGCTTCTATATCGAGGTGAGCCGCGCCAACAGCCATCTGGTGCCGGCCCACTACATCCGCCGTCAAACCCTCAAGAACAACGAACGCTACATCATTGATGAGCTGAAGAAGTACGAGGACAAGGTACTCACCGCCCAGTCCCAGGCGCTGGCGCTGGAGAAACGGCTCTACGAAGAGCTGCTCGATGCCCTGCTGCCCCACCTCGGCGATCTGCAGGATTCCGCCGCCGCACTGGCGGAGCTGGACGTGCTGGCCAACCTGGCCGAGCGGGCCGAGACCCTCGATTACCGCTGCCCGACCCTCATCGATGAGGATCAGATCCTGATCGAAGCGGGCCGCCATCCGGTGGTTGAGCAGGTGATGACAGATCCCTTTATCGCCAACCCGATCCGGCTGGAGCGGGAGCGGCGGATGCTGATCATCACGGGTCCCAACATGGGCGGTAAATCGACCTACATGCGCCAGACCGCGCTGATTGTGCTGCTGGCCCATATCGGCGCCTTCGTCCCCGCCGACAGCGCCCATATCGGCCCCATCGACCGTATCTTCACCCGCATCGGGGCGTCAGACGATCTCGCCTCCGGCCGCTCCACCTTTATGGTGGAGATGACCGAGACCGCCAACATCCTCAACAACGCTACCGCCCGCAGTCTGGTGCTGATGGACGAGATTGGCCGCGGCACCAGCACCTACGACGGCCTCTCGCTGG
>NZ_PGGC01000298.1 GCF_002795305.1 Aeromonas cavernicola | reverse complement strand
GCTGGTGCGACGGGAACGGGTGCGGATCAGCAGCTCTTCAATCTCTTTCTTGTGGGCGCGCGCCTTCTCTTCCATGTCGTCAGACAGCGTCAGCCCCATGGCCGCCAGCTCCTGCTCGAACTCGGTCAGGGTCTGGCGCTTGGCCGAGGCGCTGGAATCGAGCGCAGTGCGCAGCTGCAATGCCTCGGTATGGCGCTGGGCAATCTGCCTGTGCTGCTCGCCAGCGGTGCGGGCCGCCAGCTCGGCGGCTTTGAGCTTCTCTTTGAGTCGTTCGCTCATCTCGGACGCTTTGCCCAGCAGGTCTTGCGCATCCTGATAGGCAAAGTGCGGCAGGCGGGCCACCAGCTGATCAAGGGCATAGCAACGGCGCTTCTGCTCAGCCAGCAACTCGCTTGCCTCATCATAGGCGGCCTGCAACGCGGCCAGATCCTGCGGGTCTTGGCGCAGCACCTGCACTTGGCTTTCTAATTTGTCCAGCGCCTTACCGTGCTGGGCAATAAAGGCTTCGGCCTGTTTCAACGCGGCCACATCGGCGTGCGCCGCTTCGAGGCGGGCCGCCAAATCGGCTTCGGCAAACAGGTGGGCAAAGGGCAGCATCCCCTGCACCAGTTGGATATGGCGGGCCAGCTGGGCGGCGGCGGCTTTGGCATCACTCAGCTGCTTGTCGCACTCACCGATGGCCCCTTGCAGCGCGCGCAGTTCGGCCTGTTTGGCCTGCACTTCGGCTTCGGGGTCGGGGCGAAAGGCAATATCCAGATGCTGACCGATAAAGTCACGAAAATGGCCGTAGAGACGATGGTATTTCTGCTGCTCAAACGCAGCCTTGGCGTAACCCTCGATCAGCCCTTCGCGTTCAAGGTCGAGCTGCTCGATCCGTTTTTCCCGGGCGGCGCGACCAAACAGCGGCAGCTCGGGATAGCGGGAGAAGCGCACCTGACGCTTGCTGGTGCGCACCAGCACGGCGTCGCCCAGCTCGTCGGCCTCCACCAGATCTTCGTCAAAGGAGTCGGGGTTGCCCTGAATCAGATAGATATCTTCCGGGCAATCGTCCAGCTTTTTCAGCCGCTCGATGGCGCCCTCAAGGTCGAGCACCACCAAAGCGCTGCGAGCCGGGCCGTACAGCGCGGAGTAGTAAGGGGCATCGTCGATGGAGATGTCGTCGTAGACATCGGAGAGCAACACGCCCCCCA
>NZ_PGGC01000297.1 GCF_002795305.1 Aeromonas cavernicola | reverse complement strand
CCAGCTGGTCAACTCGGCGCATCCCTTTGCCGCCACCACCACAGGCAGCCTTGATAAGGAGCGGAAAGCCAATCTGGCTCGCCTGATCACGTAAAAAATCGGGCCGTTGATCGGTGCCGTGATAACCGGGCAGCACCGGCACTCCCGCCGCCTGCATCAGTGCCTTGGCGCCCGATTTATCGCCCATGGCCAAAATGGCGGCGCCGCTTGGGCCGACAAAGCGCAGGCCGCGTTGCTCGCAGGCGGTGGCAAAGTCGCTGTTTTCTGACAAAAAGCCATAACCGGGGTGGATGGCATCGGCGCGCGCCGCTTTGGCAATGGTCAGCACCTTGCCGGTGTCGAGGTAGCTCTCTTTGGCTGGCGCTGGCCCCAGATGCCAAGCCTCATCGGCCAAACGGGTGTGCATGGCGTGGGCGTCGGCATCGGAGTAGAGGGCGATGGTATGAATGCCGAGGCGTTTTGCCGTCTTGATGATCCGCACGGCGATCTCGCCACGGTTGGCAATCAGTAGACGTTTAATCTGAGAGTGACGGGTCATTGTGGCTCCTTGCTGGTCAAGGTGCGCCAAGTGGGAGGTCGTTTGTCGAAGAAGGCCTGCATCCCCTCTTGGGCTTCAGGGCCAACCCGTACTCGGGCGATGGTCTCGACAGTGCGTGCTTGGTGAAGCGCTGGCGCATCGGCGTCTAGGGCCGCCAAGAGTCGTTTGGTCTCTTTCATCGCCTCCGGCCCATTGCGGCATAGCCGCAGGGCTTGCGCTCGCCCTTGCGCTAGGAGCTGATCCGGCTTGCAGAGCTGGTGCGCCACATTGAGCCGACAGGCGGTGATGGCATCGAATGGCTCGGCGCTGAGCATGTAGCGGCGGGCTTGGCGCATCCCCATGGTGCGCACCACGTAGGGGCTGATCACCGCTGGCACCAGACCCAAGCTCACCTCGGAGAGGCAGAAGCGGGCATCGTCGCTGGCCAGCACCAGATCGCAGGCGCAAATCAGCCCCAGCGCCCCGCCATAGGCGGCCCCTTGCACCAGCGCCACCGTGGGAAAGGGCAGTTCATCGAGGGCTTGCAGCAGCCGCGCCAGTACCCGGGCATCTTCCCGGTTGTGTTCGACATCGGCGTGAGCCAGATTGCGCATCCAGTTGAGATCGGCGCCGGCGCAAAAGTGTGTGCCCTCGGCCCGTAGCAGCAGGGCGCGAGGACGCTCGGCGAGGTCATGACCATGGCGATGGGCGAGATCATAGAGGCAGTCGAGCAGCCCCGTCATCAAGTCAGCATCCAGCGCGTTGTGATGGGTGGGGCGTGACAACACCAGCTCGGCCAGCGGGCCATGGCGCTCCAGCCGAAATGAGCCCAAGGTGGCAGCGTGAGAGGCAGGGGGAAGGGGGGTTGACATTGGCGTGCTCCTTACATCCGAAAGATGCCGTACTGCTCAGGGCCAAGCTCGGCCCCTTGACAGGCGGCCAGTGCCAGGGCCAGCACGGTGCGGCTCTGGGCCGGATCGATAACGCCGTCATCCCACAGGCGGGCGCTGGCGTAGTAGGGGTGGCCTTGGCGCTCATACTGCTCAAG
>NZ_PGGC01000296.1 GCF_002795305.1 Aeromonas cavernicola | reverse complement strand
GTATTAGTTACTTCTTCAAGAAAATTCTATAAGATGCGTTAGACATGATTTTCATTTCACAAATCCATGCTGACTTTGTCCGATGATTTCACCTCTTTCCAAATGTGCTGTTATCACATCTTTGATAACGGACTCTAGCATTTTCCCCACCACCGATGTCAGACTAACCGGTCTATAATTCCCTGTTTTCTCTCTCCCTCCTTTTTTAAAAAGTGGGGTTACATTAGCCACCCTCCAATCCTCAGGAACTAATCCAGAATCTAAGGAGTTTTGAAAAATTATCACTAATGCATCCACTATTTCTTGGGCTACTTCCTTAAGCACTCTGGGATGCAGACCATCTGGCTCTGGGGATTTATCTGCCTTTAATCCCTTCAATTTACCTAACACCACTTCCCTACTAACATGTATTTCCCTCATTTCCTCCATCTCACTATACCTTCGGTTCCTTACTATTTCCGGAAGATTATTTTTGTCCTCCTTAGTGAAGACAGAACCAAAGTAGTTATTCAATTGGTCTAGACAATAGACAATAGACAATAGGTGCAGAAGCAGACCATTCGGCCCTTCGAGCCTGCACCGCCATTTTAAGATCATGGCTGATCATCTAGTATCAATACC
>NZ_PGGC01000295.1 GCF_002795305.1 Aeromonas cavernicola | reverse complement strand
AGTTAGGAATATGTTTTTGCAGGAAATGTACTATGTGATCTCTTGCAGGATGTTTGGGGATAAATTTGTCCTGGTGAGGAAGATAAAGAATAGTAGGGTGAAGGAACCATGGGTGACAAATGAGGTGGAAAATCTAGTCAGGTGGAAGAAGGCAGCATACATGAGGTTTAGGAAGCAAGCATCAGATGGGGCTATTGAGGAAAGGAGCTTAAGAAGGGGCTGAGGATAGCAAGAAGGGGGCATGAGAAGGGCTTGGCGAGTAGGGTAAAGGAAAACTCCAAGGCATTCTTCAATTATGTGAAGAAGGAAAGGATGACAGGAGTGAAGGTAGGACTGTTTATCTATAAGGGTGGGAAGATGTGCCTGGAGGCTGTGGAAGTGAGCGAGGTCCTCAATGAATACTTCTCTTTGGTATTCACCACTGAGAGGGAACTTGATGATGGTGAGGACAATATGAGTGAGGTTGAAGTTCTGGAGCATGTTGATATTAAGGGAGAGGAGGTGTTGGAGTTGTTAAAATATGTTAGGATGGATAAGTCCCTGGGGCTTGACAGAATATTCCCCAGGCTGCTCGAGGCGAGGGAAGAGATTGCTGAGCCTCTGGCTAGGATCTTCATGTCCTCGTTGTCCACGGGAATGGTACCGGAGGATTGGAGGGAGGCGAATGTTGTCCCCTTGTTCAAAAAAGGTAGTAGGGATAGTCCGGGTAATTATAGACCAGTGAGCCTTACATCTGTGGTGGGAAAGCTGTTGGAAAAGATTCTTAGAGATAGGATCTATGGGCATTTAGAGAATCATGGTCTGATCAGGGACAGTCAGCATGGCTTTGTGAAAGGCAGTTCATGTCTAACAAGCTCTTTGAGGAGGTGACCAGGAATATAGATGAAGGTAGTGCAGTGGATGTGAACTACGTGGATTTTAGTAAAGCATTTGGTAAGATTCCACATGGTAGGTTTATTCAGAAAGTCAGAAGGCATGAGATCCAGGGAAGTTTGGCCAGGTGGATTCAGAATTGG
>NZ_PGGC01000294.1 GCF_002795305.1 Aeromonas cavernicola | reverse complement strand
GTGTAGAGGGAGAACAGCAGAGGGGAGAGGACACACCCCTGTGGTGCGCCGGTGTTGGTGTGTCGAGTGTCCGAGGTGACATGTCCCATCCTGACCTGCTGACTTCTGTTGGTCAGGAAGCTGTAAATCCAATTGCAGAGGTCAGTTGGCACACTGAGCTGGGACAGTTTGGAGCAGAGGGTATGAGGGACGATGGTGTTGAACGCCGAGCTGAAATCCACAAACAGCATCCGAGCGTAGGTCCCAGGACGATCCAGGTGTTGCAGGATGTAGTGCAGTCCCAGGTTGACTGCATCATCCACTGACCTATTTGCCCGGTAGGCAAACTGCAGGGGGTCCAGCCGGCTGTTGGTGAGGGTCTTCAGGTGATTCAACACCAAGCGTTCAAAGGATTTCATGACTACAGATGTCAGTGCGACAGGTCTGTAGTCGTTCAGCCCTGTGATGGTGGGTTTCTTGGGGACCGGGATGATGGTAGAGCGCTTGAAGCAGGTCGGGACCTCACTCAGCTCCAGAGATTTGTTGAAGAGCTGGGTGAAGATGGGAGCCAACTGCTCAGCACAAACACGCAGGCAGGAGGGGGAGACTCCATCTGGGCCAGGAGCTTTCCGGGTCTTGAGTCGCTGGAACAGCCGACACACCTCTCCTACGTTGATTTCAAGCTGTGATCCGGGGGTGCTGGAGGATGGTGAGGCGGTATCAGCGATTGGGGGCAGGGTGCCATTGATTGATGAACAAGAGGAGTCAGGAGGAGAGACTGGAGAGGTGGCAAGTGTGAGGTGGTCCTTCTCGAATCTGCAGTAGAAGGTGTTAAGTTCATCAGCCAAGGCTTTGCTGACCTCAGTTGGGGGGGTGGGGCGCTTCTTGTAGCCAGTGATCTCCTGAAGGCCTCTCCACACCGACGATGAGTCGTTAGCTGAAAAACTGCTCTTCAACTTTTCGGAGTAGAGCCGCTTGGCCACCCTGATTTCCCTGGTCAGCGCATTCCTGGCCTTCCTGTACAGGGCCCTATCCCCACTCCTGTGGGCGTCTTCCTTGGCTTGGCGAGCGTGTCTGAGTTTGGGGGTAAACCATGGCTTATTGTTGGGAAAGGTCCGGAAGGTCTTTGTCGGAACACACGCGTCCTCACAGAAGCTGATGTAGGACGTCACCGTGTCTGTCAGTTCATGTATGTTGGAGGCAGCCTCTTCAAAGACGCTCCAATCAGTGGTGTCAAAGCAGTCCTGAAGTTGCTGCTTCGCCTCACTGGTCCACTTCTTCACTGTCCTCACCACAGGCTTGGCGGATTTAAGTCTCTGCCTGTAGGCTGGGATGAGGTGGATTAGACAGTGGTCGGAGAGTCCTAAGGCTGCAAGGGGGACAGAGTGGTATGCATTGTTGAGGATGGTGTAACAGTGGTCCAGAGTGTTACCGTCCCTGGTGGGGCAGTTAACATGTTGTTTATATCTCGGGAGTTCACGGTTAAGACAAACCCGGTACAGACTGTGGCGGGAATTGAGCCCGGGTGACTTGTAATTTAAAGGGTTGTGCTAACC
>NZ_PGGC01000293.1 GCF_002795305.1 Aeromonas cavernicola | reverse complement strand
CCGCCGGCCAGCGCCAGCTGCTCTCCTTTGCCCGCGCGCTGGTGGGGGATCCGCGCATCCTTATTCTCGATGAAGCGACGGCGAGTGTGGACTCCCAGACCGAGCTGGCGTTGTCGCAGGCGATCTCTGCTGCCCGTCGTGGCCGCACCACCATTGCCATCGCCCACCGCCTCTCGACCATCGTCGATGCGGACGAGATCCTGCTGCTCTCCCGCGGTCAGGTGAACGAGCGGGGCAGTCACAGCGAGCTGATGACCCTCGGCGGTCACTATGCTCAGCTGTTCGAGATGCAGAGTCAGGGCGCTTGGCTGGAGGAGCAGCGCGCCTGATCGATATGCCTACCGTGAATCAGCGACATGAACGAGCAGAGGGAACCGTTGCGTTTTCCTCTTTTTGGTATAGGACAGGGGGTTAACCCAGATCCCTACGCTTGTTGAATGACCCTGATGCAGGCAGCATGGTGGTGACATTAACCCATTGGATCAGTTCGCATATGGATTTGCCACGCTTCAAAGCCAATCTGGCGCTCCGGCTGTTTGCCTGGCGCTACATTCCCGTCATCGGTTTTTGTGCCCCGATCATCGAAGAGATGAACGCCAAGGCGCTGCGCATTCGCATTCCCCTTGGC
>NZ_PGGC01000292.1 GCF_002795305.1 Aeromonas cavernicola | reverse complement strand
TGTCGTACTCGTTCCGATAGAGATAGAGCTGGCCGAGCGCCGCCCAGCTGTCGAGATCGGCGGGGGTGGCTTGCAGGCGCTGGTGCAGGGCGCCCAGCTCCTTGTCCTGCAGATCCCGCGGGCTCAACCCCGCCAGCGGATCGGGGGGGGATGCATAATCCTGCCACGCCTGATAACGGCCGGTGCTCAGATAGCCAGCGGCAACGGCCGCGATGGCCAGGAGGCCAAGCAGCAACAAGGCCCGCCCGTGCCGGTTATTGCGGCCGCGATTGTCATGCTGGCTGGCCAGTTGCGCGCGCAAGGCCAGCTCCGCCGCCGGGATGGCGTTGGCCAGGCGGGCGGCGCTTAGCTCCCCATATAGCGGTTGGTCTGGAGAGAGGCCCGCCTGCTCCCTGTGCATGATCAGCCAATTCAATTCGCTGCGCGGATCAGCTACGGGTTGATGGATTGATTCAACGATGGCCTTACCGGCAGGGATGGCCTGCGTTTTCGTGCGCGTCAGGCGGCGAAACAGAGTCAACAGCGCCAGACCCAACAGCAGCAGGGGACCGCCCCACAGCAGCGCTGTGCTGGCCTTGAAGGGGGGATCGTAGCGGACAAAATCGCCGAAGCGCTCCGTCATGCGGGTGATCACCTGCTCATCAGACTGCCCCTCGTCCACCCAGCGGTAGACCTCGAGCCGCAGATCCCGGGCGATGGGGGAGTTGGACTCCACCAGGTTCTGGTTCTGGCACTGGGGGCAGCGCAGGGCGCGGGCCACTTCCTGAGCGCGGGTCTGCCGCTCGGGGTGGCGAAACT
>NZ_PGGC01000291.1 GCF_002795305.1 Aeromonas cavernicola | reverse complement strand
ATCCCCATTGGGGCGGGGCTGGGCTGGATTAGTCTGTTCAGTGCTCACATACACTCCTGTGCGCGCCACCTCGTGGGATGGGCGCTTGTTGATAGGCTGGGAGAGCAAAAGCCGAGCCAACTCCCCCGGAAAAAAAGTGACGGGTAAGGAGTCAAGATCCCAGATGCTCCCCTGCGTCACCGCTGATTGCGACATTTTGTCCATCCTTCGCTGTCAAAATGTCCCGCTTCCTATCCTGCTCCATGCTCTGCTGAGCGTTGACGGGCGGCGAAGGCGTCTCAATTGCAGCAAGATCGCCCGCCACCGCGCATTCATGGTCAGGCTCACACGGCTGGCCTCCCTGCGCCGAGGCGCTCGCCGTCGCGGGGGCCATGGCCTGATCCACCAGCCAATGACGCAGCCCCGC
>NZ_PGGC01000290.1 GCF_002795305.1 Aeromonas cavernicola | reverse complement strand
GTCAGCGCATCCATACCCGCGAGACCGTGATTGCGCTGTGGGAGCAGGCGCGCAAGGCGCTGGAAGCGGCTGGCGCAGAAGTTATCGAAGTGGACTTCCCGCTGGTCTCCAACTGCGAAGGGGACAGACCCGGTGCGCCGACCGTGTTCAATCGCGGCATCGTGAGCCCGGAGTTTCTCAACGACGAGCTGTGGGAGCTCTCCGGCTGGGCGTTCGACGACTTCCTGCGCGCCAACGGCGATCCCAAGCTTAAGCAATTGGCCGATGTCGATGGGCCGAAGATCTTCCCCCACGATCCGGGCACCCTGCCGAACCGCGAGGGCGATCTGGCGGCGGGCATGGACGAGTACGTCAAGATGGCCAAGCGCGGTCTCAAGCGCTTTGACGAGATTGCCTCGGTGCCGGACGGTCTGCGCGGTCTGGAAAAGACCCGCAAGCTGGATCTGGAAGACTGGATGGACGGGCTCAAGCTCGACGCCGTGCTGTTCCCCACCGTCGCCGACGTCGCCCCGGCTGATGCGGATGTGAATCCGGCCTCCGCCGATATCGCCTGGAGCAACGGCATCTGGGTTGCCAACGGCAACCTCGCCATTCGCCACCTCGGCGTACCGACCGTCACCG
>NZ_PGGC01000289.1 GCF_002795305.1 Aeromonas cavernicola | reverse complement strand
GTGCGCCAGCCGCTGCTGCCGAGCACCCGGGAGGCTTCATAGAGGCGGGCATCGCTCTGACCCAATGCCGTAATGAGGATCATCAGGGCATGGGGAAAGCACCAGAAGCCCAGACCAATAACGATACCGATAGGGCCGTAGATACTCTCGCCGCCGAGCAGCCCCTTGGCGATCCCCTGATTGCCAAACCAGTAGACCAGACTGATGGCGGGCAGCAGGGAGGGCATCAACAGCGGGATCAAACCGATGAGGCGAAACAAGCTCTTGCCCGGCATGCAGGTGCGGGTGAGGGCATAGGCGTAGCCAAAGGCGATGGTCACCACCAGCGCGGTGATCAGCACCCCGAGCCAGAGGGTGTTGCCGATGGTGCGCCCCAGATGAGGGGAGTCGAAGTAGGTGCCGAAGTTGGCAAGGCCCACCCAGAGGCCGTCTTCATCCAGCGTGCTCTTTTGCAGCATGGTGAGCAGCGGCAGCAAGAGGCCCCCCACCAGCAGGGCGATGCCGAGCACCAGCAGGATCAGTTGCAGCAGCTGATCCCGACTCCAGCCACGACAGAGCTGCTGCCAACAAGAGGGGCGCGTCGCTTGCGGTGTCTGCTCTGGCAGCAACGGGGAGTGGCCGAGTGGCGGCAGGCGAGGCTGAGAGTGCTGCTGAGAGTGCAGCTGAGAGTGTGGCTGAAACGAGGAGGGCACCGGGAGGGGCAGGCTAGAATGGGGCTGGTTCATCAATGTGCCCCCTCAAACAGCTGCATGGCGTCAGCGGGCCAATGTAAGGCGCAACGCATCCCACTGCGCCAGCCACTCTGTTGGTGCTGGGGCAGTTCGTGGGTTGGGCGTTCCACCAGAATTTGCTGGGGGCCGAGGTAAGTGTCGGCGGTGCAGATAAGGCGCTGGACTGCGCCGAGAAACTCCACCTGATCGATCTGCGCGGCGAGGCCATGTCGGCCAAGATAAGGTTCACTAGGCTCCGCCAAGGTGATCGCCTCGGGGCGGATCGCCACCTGCAATTTGCTGCCGGCAGCGGCCCGATTGGCGAGGGTCAAGGGCTGTTCGTTGAGGCGAACCTGAGTGGGGCTGAGCACCAAGGTGTCAAGGAAGTTCATGGTGCCGACAAAGCTGGCCACGAAGCGACTGGCAGGCTGGTGATAGAT
>NZ_PGGC01000029.1 GCF_002795305.1 Aeromonas cavernicola | reverse complement strand
CGCCAATTAGGCATCAATGAACAAAGCCTTAAAGATCCTTGTATATCTATTATTGTCGGTGCATCCATCCTCGCTGATATGATGCAACGTTATGGTTATAGCTGGGAAGCCGTCGGCGCCTACAACGCTGGCACTGCCCCTGAACGCTATACCATGCGTATGCGTTATGCTAATAAAGTTCGGGAACGTTACCAACGACTAGTAAAGGAAAAGTAAAACCTGAGGTATCCTGATTTTCACAGACCGTCCCGATTGTTACGATGAGACAATCGGGGGTATTGAATGAAATCGAGAGAACACTATTCACAAGAGTTTCGGGCAGAGGCGGTTCGACTGGTATTGGAGCAAGGCCTTAGCCAAGCTGAAGCCGCCACAAGGTTGGGTATTGCCAAAGGTACACTGAGCAACTGGGTGGTCGCAGCCAAAGGAGGAAAGGATACATCGGCCATTCCCGGTGCGCGTTCTGTCGCCGAGCTGGAGGCGGAAGTGGCCCGGCTACGCAAAGCTCTCGCACAAGCCAGCATGGAGCGCGACATCATAAAAAAGGCCGCCGCGTACTTTGCTCAAGAGTCACTGCCAAGTACGCGTGGATAGCCAAGCAGCATGACCGCGATCCCATTTCCGTTATCTGTCGTGTGCTGGGGGTCTCTCGTGCGGGCTTCTACCACTGGTGTCAGCGTCCACCGTCACTGCGCCAACAAGAAGATGAGCGACTCAAGGTCGCCATTCGGGCGACTCACAGCAAGACGCGCCAGACCTATGGTGCTGTGCGTTTACAAGCTGAATTGGCCGCCGAAGGGTTTTACGCCGGGCGGGACCGGATTGGGCGATTGCGCCGTGAGATGGGGTTGTCTTGCAAACAAAAGCGCAAATTCAAGGCGACAACCCATTCTGCTCATTCCCTGCCTGTGGCGGATAATCTCCTTGGTCAGGTCTTTGCGCCGACGAAGCCCAGCGAAGTCTGGACCGGTGATATCACCTATATCGCCACCGACGAAGGCTGGCTTTATCTGGCTGGTCTCAAGGATGTGTTTACCTGTGAGATAGTGGGTTATGCGATGGGAGAGCGAATGACCACTGGGTTGGTCAGTCAGGCGCTGTTTCGGGCTGTGCAGCAGAAGAGGCCACCCGTTGGGCTTATTCATCACACAGACCGGGGCAGTCAGTACTGTGCCAAGGCTTACCGGGCTCTCCAGGTACAATTTGGCATGCAGACCTCCATGTCACGCAAGGGGAACTGCTTCGACAATGCCCCGATAGAAAGCTTCTGGGGGTCTCTTAAAAATGAACTGGTTCACCACCATAGATTCAAGACGAGAGCGGAGGCCAAGGCAGCGATTCAGGAGTACATAGAGATTTTTTACAACCGCCAACGTCGGCATTCACGACTTGGCAATGTCAGCCCGGCGGAGTTTAACAAGAGGTATTGGAGAACGGCTCAGGCTGCTTGATCCGGGACTGTCCGATCTTGTCAGGAGACCTCACACAGCCAGCTATTGTGAAGTTGGAGCAATGCGGTAACGATGTCAAACTATCCACTATAAAGCGCTACGTGGAGGCTATGAGTGGAAAGCTGCGTGTGGATGTAGAGCTTCCAACAGGACGACATATCGGTTTCAACGTTTGACTATAACTAGACACCCACGGCAATACACTCAACATTACCGTGGGGTTAGATCAATAAAAGGTATTTCATATGAAATACCCCCCCCCCAAAAAAAAATAAGGTTCACACCCGACCGCTATTGAGGATGTGACCACCACTGTAACCGTTCACCGAGAGTGCCTTGACAGGAAAAAAAGAGACGATCGTCTCTTGATCTTCCTTTGTCTGTTGTTTGATCCCGCCCGTATTGCATACTTGCTGGCATGACCAAAAAGCACTCGACACCAACGGTTAACTCTCTGACTATCGAGCAGGCCCACGAGCTGATATATAAGCTGCTGGACCGTATTACCGAGTGAGAGGACCGTCTTAATCAACACAGCGGCAACTCCTCCAAGCCACCCTCCAGTAATGGCCCTGGCAGTACACCACCCGTTGGCTAATAACATCATGTCGATCACCATTTTTCTACCCGCAGGAACTGCCTCTTTCTTTTACTCTGCCTGATCGGCATCGGTCAAGTTCATGGCCTGTTTGCGCATCGACTCACCGGTTAACACTACCCGTACCGCACGATGGATGGATTTGACCCCATAGGTCCAGACACTTTTTCCCGCTTAGGGTTGTGATACCCGACTACGCAGAAATTCCCGGGGTGAACGGTATCCTAAGGCGCTGTGCGGGTGGTGCTCGTTATAATGCTCAAACGCGATAGCCAAATTGCCTACCGCTGTTCGGCTATCCGGTTTTGGCATCATCTCGATATAGTCTCGCTTCATCGTCTTCACGAAGCTATCCGCTATACCGTTGCTCTGTGGGCTTCTCACCGCAGTCGTTCTGGGCTCCAAACCGATTTCTCTTGCAAACGCACGGGTCTCATGGGCACGATACGCCGAGCCATTATCAGTCAGCCACTCTATTGGGGATGTAGGCAATACATCCCCAAAGCGACGTTCGACAGACCTCAGCATGACATC
>NZ_PGGC01000288.1 GCF_002795305.1 Aeromonas cavernicola | reverse complement strand
TGGTTCACCGCCGGGCGGTGAGGCACATCACGGGGCAGTGGCCGCCCCGTATCGAGGCATGGCCGGACAGGGTTGTCCGGCCGGTATTGGGTTCACCTTCACTCGTAGAGGTAGCAGCGCACGAAGTGGTTGTCGGCAAGCTTGGTGATGGGGGGGAGCGCCTCCTTGCAGCGGGGCATTGCCTGATTGCAGCGCCC
The DNA here is from genome assembly GCF_002795305.1 of Aeromonas cavernicola. Lineage (GTDB taxonomy): Bacteria > Pseudomonadota > Gammaproteobacteria > Enterobacterales > Aeromonadaceae > Aeromonas > Aeromonas cavernicola. The sequence continues at coordinate 412 of NZ_PGGC01000288.1, read as the reverse complement.
GGCAAAGGGGCAACCGCAGGACTCCGGCGTCCAGAGCGGGATCTCCCCCTTGCGGCCACCCTCCAGCTCAGCGTGGATGCTCTTCTCGGGATCGGGCACCGCCGAGATGAGCAGCTGGGTGTAGGGGTGCTGCGGGTGGTGTAGGATCTCGTCTACCTCGCCCCACTCCACCATGTGTCCCACATACATCACCGCCAGATCTTCCGCCACATAGCGGGCGGTGGCGATGTCGTGGGTGATGTAGAGCATGGAGACGCCGAGCTCGTTCTTCATCTGCTCCATCAGGTTGAGGATGCCGATGCGAATGGAGACGTCGAGCATGGAAGTGGGCTCGTCCGCCAGCACCACTTCCGCCTCCACCGCCAGATTGCGGGCGATGTTGACCCGCTGGCGCTGGCCGCCGGAGAGCTGG
>NZ_PGGC01000287.1 GCF_002795305.1 Aeromonas cavernicola | reverse complement strand
CGCCATGCTGCTGAGTGCAACTGCATATTCCAGCGGGGTCGATACCTATCAGTTTCGCCACCCCGAGCGGCAGACCCGCGCTCAGGAAGTGGCCCGCGCCCTGCGCTGCCCCCAGTGCCAGAACCAGAACCTGGTGGAGTCCAACGTAGGTATCGACCCCGCTGGAATATGCAGTTGCACTCAGCAGCATGGCGAGGGCCAGCAGGGCGCAGGCAAGAGAACGGCACATCATGGCTGTGTCTCCAGAGCTGATATTGCAATAGACGGCGCAATAGATGGCGCAATCGCGGGTGCCGTTGTGGCGGCCTTCACCTGCGCGTCTACTCGAGCCTGGTCCAGCAGCGGTGCAAACTGGCGTAGCCAGATCTCTTTGGTGAGCTCGCCGGTATGGCGGGCAAGCAGGGCGCCATCGGCGGCAAACTGGCCCTTGAGCTNNAGCTCAAGGGCCAGTTTGCCGTCGGGGTCGGCGAGTACGGCGCGATAGGGGTTGCCCGCCTGCACAAGCCAGGCGCGGGCCGCATCCCCCTTGTCCCGGTAGTTGAGGCCGTAGAGGGGCACGGTTGCCGCGAGCTCGGTGAGCCGCGGATGTTCGGCGCGGCAGTTGACGCACCAGCTGGCCCAGACGTTAAGCACAAAGGGCTCACCTTTGAGGCTGGCGGTCTGGATCGGACTCCCGCCCAGCAGATTGTCGCTTTGCCACGCAGGCAGGGTGCGTCCCAGGGTTGCCTCATCCTGGCTGTAGGGATTGTTGCCAAGGCCCAGCCAGAGCAGGGCGCCGAGGCCCAGGGTCAGCAGCAGTGGAACAAAGAGGCGTAGGCGGGATCTCATAACGCCTCCTGTTCGAGCTGGGGCAGGGAGGCAGCAACCGCCATGGGGCAGGCGGCTAGCAAGGGGCGACGGGCGAGCAGGCGCAGGGCGCCGCCCGCCATCATCAGCAGGCCACCGAGCCAGATCCAGCGCACCAGCGGCTTGTAGTGCAGCCGCATGGCATAGGCATCAGGCCCCATCTTCTCACCCAGCACCACGTAGAGATCGCCGAGCATCCCACACGCGATGCCCGGTTCATTCATGTTCATGGTGCGCACGCTGTAGTGGCGGCGCTCGGGGGTGAGCCTGGCGACCTCTTTACCTTCTTTGTGCACGCTAAGCGTGATCCGTTCGGCGGTATAGTTGGGGCCGATCACCGGCTCGCGCCCCTCATAGCGAAATTCGAACGCGCCGAGCTGGTAGGGTTGGTTGGCCCCAAGCACTGCCCCCCCCTCCTGACTGTGGTGGCTCACTTGCGCGATGCCGAGGGCGCACAACGCCACCCCGAGGTGGGCCAGCAGGGTGCCGAGCCGTTTGGCACTCAGGTCGTGGATCTTGAATGAGAAATTGAGCAGCAGGCTGGCCATTAGCCAGAGGCTCACCATATTGGCGAGGATGCCGCTCCAGCTACCGGAAAACGATCCCTGTTTCAGATAGGCAAGGCTAAGCAGCCCGCCGCCAAGCAGGCCAAACAGTGGCGGCAACAGAGCGTTGAGTCGGGAATGTGGCGCAAGCTGCTGCCAGCGCAGGCGCGGCAGTTGG
>NZ_PGGC01000286.1 GCF_002795305.1 Aeromonas cavernicola | reverse complement strand
ACCACGGCTGACCTTGCCATATAAACCGGCCCCGCCTCTGCGGGGCCGATTCATTTTCTACGGGCCGGGCCGGTTCGCAATGGCCTGACTAACCGTCAGCCGTGGTGCGGTTACTGCCCCAGTTGGTGGGCGGTGACGATGGCCGCCAGCACATCCTCGGCCGTGACCTTGAACGGCATGTTGTGGATGGTCTCCCCTGCGGCGGTGGAGGCCTTGGCCACCTCCATCAGGCGCGCCATGTCCAGCTCTTTGACTCCCATCATATGCAGGTTGGTCGGCAGGCCCACCGAGCGGCAGAAAGCCAGCAAGGTCTCGATCTCCGCCAGTGGTGCGTTTTCTAGCACCAGCTGGACTAGGGTGCCGAACGCCACTTTCTCACCGTGATAAAGGTGATGACACTCGGCCAGCTGGGTCAGGCCGTTGTGGATGGCATGGGCAGCGGCCAGCCCGCTGCTCTCAAAGCCGATACCGCTCAGGTAGGTGTTGGCCTCGATGATGTTCTCCACCGCCTTGGTGCAGAGCCCCTGTTCCACCGCCAGCTTGGCCTTGTAGCCGTCGGCCAGCAGGGTTTGGTAGCAGAGCTCGGCGATGGCCTGCGCCGCCAGCGTGGGGGCGCCACCGGCCATGGTCTGGCAACCGGAAACCTTGTTGGCGCGCGCCTCGAAGTAGGTGGAGAGCGCATCCCCCATGCCGGCGACCAACAGCCGCACTGGGGCGCGGGAGACCACGCCGGTATCCATGATGACCATGTTGGGGTTGGTCGGGATCATCAGGTATTCGCTGAACTGCCCTTCTGGGGTGTAGATGACCGCCAGCGCGCTGGTGGGGGCATCGGTGGAGGCGATGGTCGGCACGATGACCACCGGCACCTTCTGGTAGAAGGCGACCGCCTTAGCGGTATCCAGCGTTTTGCCGCCGCCGATACCGATGATGACGTCAAACGGCGTCTGCTGGCAGCGAGCCAGCAGGCGGTCGATCTCGGGGCGGGAGCATTCACCGTTGAAGCAGTCGAACTCCGATTTGATGCCAGCGCCGTGGAAGCTGGTGGCCACGGTATCGCCCACCAGTTTGGTGACGAAGGCGTCGGCCAGAATGAGTGGCTTGGCGCCGAGCGCTTTGACGTAGTTGCCGATATTGGCGAGGGCCCCGTTACCTTGCACATATTTGCTGGGGCTGATGATGATGCGGTCCATATTCTATCCCTCTCTCTAGTTCNTAAGACGTCTTTTGAAACTAACAGGGGCGAAGGGTCGGCAGTGCCGGAGACCCCTTCGTCTTTACTTGCACGACATACTTACACGACATATTTGCACGACA
>NZ_PGGC01000285.1 GCF_002795305.1 Aeromonas cavernicola | reverse complement strand
GTCCCTTAGTAGGTTGTGAACAAAGCGCTGGTACGGAGCAGGATGAGGGGCCTGCCCCGCGCTGGCCGTTGCAGCAGAGCGCCTCGGGCACCAGCGCATCCAGCTTGCTCAAGTCGCTCGCCGCCTGGGCGCTGGCCAGCAGCCCTTCGATGGCGGGCCAGTCCACTTCGTTCGGGAACACCAGATCCAGATACTTCTCGATAAAGTGGCGGGCCGAGAAGTCGGGGGCGAGGCGGGCCTTGAGCAGCGCCGCGAACACCAACCCATAGTCGCGGGCAAACAGCCGCGACAGGGCCGGGGCAATCTCCGGCCATTCGGCTCGCTCGCTCAGGGCGCGCAGATGGCGGGCCACCCCCAGTTCAAAATCGTGGTAGCGGGTGAGGTAGAGCCGCCCGTGCCACAGCCGCAGCGGCCAGCGCGGGGCAGGCCCCTCATCCTGCTCCGTACCAGCTCTTTGTTCACAACCTACTAAGGGACTTGCCGCAAACAGCGCAGGCCAGCGGGCAAGATCCGCCAGATCCAGCAGCAGATCCCGGCTCTGCTGGGGATCCAACCCGAACGGGAGCAGGGATCCGGCAGCGAGCATCTCCAGCGGCAGACAGACATGGCCGCGCCCCAGCTCGAAGCAGGCGAGCGCCGCCCCCAGTACCAGTTCGGGGCTACCGCCAAGGTCGGCCACCAGCCTGGCAAATTGCAGATCCAGCTGGCGGATGCGGCCAGCCAGCGCCAGTGTTTTCAACCGTTCAACCATCATTGTGCTGGCTGCGGTGCTGATCATGGTGCCGCTCATGCCTCTACCTCGTTAAATGCTTGGGATCCCGCTGCTGGCAGCTCACTGCCTTCGCGAAACAACTTATCCAACCCCAGCACCAGTTCACGGCTCGGGCGGGTATGGAAAATGCCCCCCTGCGGCATGCCGCGCAGGAACAGATAGAAAACGCCGCCAAAGTGCTGCTCGAAGTCGTAACCCGGCAGGCGCAGGGTGAGCAGCCGGTGCAGCGCCAGCGAGTAGAGCTGGTATTGCAGGTCGTAGCGATGCTCGGCCATCGCCCGCTCCAGCGCCGGACGGCTGTAATCGGCGGGGCTCAAGCCGAGGTGATTCGATTTGTAGTCGAGCAGATACCAGCGCCCCTGCCACTCGAACACCAAGTCGATAAAGCCCTTGAGCATCCCCTGCACGGTGGCAAAGCTGAGCGGCTTGTTGCCCCGCGACAGCGGGTCGTGCTGCTGGCAGAGCGCAGTCAGCGCCGGTGCCGTCACCCGTCCCATGGGCAGGAAGAACTCCAGCTCCACCTGTTTGCGCTCGGGGGCCAGATCCCGCAGCCGCACCGGCTCGCCAAAACCCGTTTCAAGGGGAGTATCGAGCACCGCCTCCACCTGCTGTTGCAGCACGGGAGCCCAGCTCTCGTCGAAGCCGTCTTGCAGCAACAAACTGGCGATATGCTCTGCCAGCGAGTTGCCGCCGGCGCTCTGAAAATCGATGGTCTCGAACAGACTGTGCAGCAAGGTGCCGGGACGCGCCCCTTTCGGGAAGGTAAAGATGGAGGGCTGGGGCGCTGGTA
>NZ_PGGC01000284.1 GCF_002795305.1 Aeromonas cavernicola | reverse complement strand
GCTGGCGGGCCTCCGCTAAGGTCACCTCGAAGTCATAAGCTCGGGCAAAGGCCTCAACAAAGATGGCGGTAGGGGCAAAGGAGCCAAAATCGACCACTGTCCCCGCCCAATCGAGGATCACCGCTTGGATATCGGTGGTGGGTTGTCCGGCAAGCGCTAAGTCAGTCATGGTGATGTTCCTGTGTTGATAAAAAAGTGATCTCACCTAAGGCGCGATCGAGAATAGTGATGGCCCGCACCAGATCGGCGCGAGCGATGTTGAGCGGCGGTGAAAGCTGGATAACGTTGCCCTGAGCGACCTTGAAGCTGAGCCCGAGTTCCAGACAGCGGTAGAGCAGCCGCTCGGCAGCCCGGCTATTGCGGGTGCGGCTTTGGTGATCGACCACCAGATCGAGCGCCCAGAGCAAACCGATGCCACGCACCTGGCCGATCAGCGGGTGACGCTCGGCCAGCGCCGCGAGCTCGCACGCCATAAAGCGGCCATCCTCCTGCGCTTTTGCCAACAATCCAGCTTCGCGGATTGTCTCTATAGTGGCGAGGGCCGCCGCACAGCCGATAGGGCTCTTCTCGTGGGTGTAGTGACCCAAGGAGATAGCCGCCGCCTGATTGAAGCAATCGCGGGTAATGAGCGCTTCCAA
>NZ_PGGC01000283.1 GCF_002795305.1 Aeromonas cavernicola | reverse complement strand
GGGCAGGGTCCTGGGGCGATCTCCTTATCGTGTATCGGGCCGGTGCGGCTGAAAGATAAGTCCGTGCTGATCGTCGGCCTTGGCGGGCTGGGCTCGCCGCTGGCCCTCTATCTGGCCGGGGCCGGGGTGGGCACCTTGTGGCTGGCCGATGGCGATACGGTGGATTCCAGCAACCTGCCGCGTCAGATCCTGTTCGACTCTGATGCGGTCAACCACTCCAAGGCGGAGCTGGCCCGCGAGCGGTTGGCTGCCCACAACCCTCATATTTCGCTGATTGCCATCAACCAGCGGCTCGATGAAGCCTGCCTGCCGGAGTTTGTGGCCGAGGTCGATCTGGTGATCGACTGCTGCGACAACCTCCCTACCCGCCAGGCCATCAACGCCGCCTGCGTAGGGCAGGGCAAGCCCTGGATCTCCGCCGCTGCGGTGGGCTGGCAGGGGCAGCTGATGGCGCGTACTAACCCAGATCATGCCTGTTACGCCTGCCTCTATCCGCTGGATACCAAGGTGAGTCAGAGCTGCGAAACCAGCGGCGTCAGCGGCCCGCTGGTGGGGGTGATGGGCTCTTTGCAGGCGCTGGAGGCATTGAAACTGCTGCTCGGCTTGCCCAGCTCAGTGGCCGGCACTTTACGCCGCTTCGATGCGTTGACCCATCAGTGGCAGACCCTCACCTTGGCCCCTGATCCAGATTGCCCTGTGTGCAGTCAGCACGCATGCCCGATACACGATAAGGAGATCGCCCCATGACCTTGACCATTCAACTCAACGATAAAGCCCAGCCGCTGGCGGCAGGGCAGAGCGTGGCCGCCCTGCTGGCCACCCAAGGCGTGAATCCCCAAGGGGTGGCGGTAGCCCTTAACGGCGCTGTGCTACCCCGTGGCCACTGGGCCGAGACCCGTCTTAATGACGGGGACGAACTTCACCTTTTTACCGCCATTGCCGGAGGCTAACCGATGCTGTTCACGATCCCATGTTCGAGCGTGTTGCCGTGCGACAGCGTCTTATCTCTTCTTAGCGCAGTGGCTGGGGGCTAATATGTTGAAAATTGCCGATCATCTGTTCTCCTCGCGCCTTTTTACCGGCACCGGCAAGTTTGCCCGCCCAGACCTGATGATCGCCGCCACCCTGGCAAGCGGCTCAGAGCTGGTCACCATGGCCATTAAGCGGCTTGAACCGGGCAAGGCCCACGACGATATCTTGAGCCCGCTTTTGCAACTAGGGGTCAAGTTGCTGCCCAACACCTCCGGCGCCAAGACCGCCGCCGAGGCGGTGTTTGCCGCTCATCTGGCCCGCGAGATGCTGGGCACTCACTGGCTGAAACTCGAAATTCACCCTGATCCACGCCATCTGCTGCCCGATCCCATCGAGACGCTGAAAGCCGCCGAGCAGCTAGTGAAAGAGGGCTTTGTGGTGCTGCCTTACTGCGGCGCTGACCCGGTGCTCTGCAAGCGGCTGGAA
>NZ_PGGC01000282.1 GCF_002795305.1 Aeromonas cavernicola | reverse complement strand
CAGCGCCGAGGCCTTGGGCGGTGCTGAGGTGCACTGCGCCCAATCGGGGGTGGCCGATCATATGGCCCGCGACGATGGCCATGCACTGGCCATCGCCCGTACCCTGCTCACTCATCTGGGCAGTGAGGATACCAAGGCGTCAGGATTAGCATCGGTCAGCCCAACCTACGATGAGCCCTGCTATGAGCCCCCCTGCTACCCGATAGCAGAGATCTATGGGCTGGTGGGGGCAAACCTCAAACGCGCTTATGACGCCCGCGAGCTGATCGCCCGACTGGTGGATGGCTCTGACTTTGACGAATTTAAGGCGCTGTTCGGCACTACTTTGGTGACTGGATTTGCCCGTATTGGCGGCATGGCGGTGGGGATCATCGCCAACAACGGGGTGCTGCACAGCGACAGCGCCCAGAAGGGGGCCCACTTTATCCAACTCTGTAATCGGCGCGCCATCCCGCTGCTGTTTTTGCAGAACATCACCGGCTTTATGGTCGGGAGCAGCGCCGAAAAAGGGGGGATCGCCAAGCATGGCGCCAAGCTGGTCACCGCCGTGGCCTGCAGCCGGGTGCCCAAGATCACCCTGATCGTTGGCGGCAGCTTTGGCGCCGGCAACTACGGCATGTGCGGCCGCGCCTATGAACCCGATTTTCTGTTTAGCTGGCCCAACAGCCGGATCTCGGTCATGGGCGGCGAGCAAGCGGCCGGAGTGCTGGTGCAGGTGCGCCGCGACAAGCTGGCGGCCGAGGGCAAGAGCCTGAGCGAGCAGGAGGCGGCCGCCATCCGCACCCCCGTGCTTGAGC
>NZ_PGGC01000281.1 GCF_002795305.1 Aeromonas cavernicola | reverse complement strand
GGCGGTAACGCTCGGCACACGCCGCTTCCAGTTTGAGCTGCCAGCTGGGATGGGGCTCTGACTCTGATTTGAAGCGCAATGCCGGTTGCCCCTTTGCGGAGTCAGGCAGGGCATCGGCCCGCAGCACGCTGGGATCACCCCAAAACGCCGGATTGGCCTTGCGCGCCTGCGCCGCCGGGCTCAGCAGGAAGTTGGCCACCACCTTGGCCCCGGCGCGGGCACTGGCGTTGAAGGGGATAGCGAGAAAATGGCTGTTGGTGAGCGCGCCTTTCTCCATGGCGACCGCCTCGACGCTGGGGGGGAGGGCACCAATCTGGGCGGCGCTTTGCGCCTCCTGCGGGTTGAAGCTGATGGCCATGGCCAGTTCGCCATCATCGAGCAGTTGGCGGGTTTCGGCGGCGCTGGAGGGGAACAGTTTGCCCTTGCGCCAGAGTGCCGGATGCAGCTCATCGAGCCAGGCCCAGAGCGGGGCGGAGAGCTTGGTAAAATCGCTCTCGGTCGCCTCCCGATAGAGGGGGGCGGGGTCTGGCGTCAATTCCAGCAAGATCTGCTTGAGAAAGCTGGAGCCATGGAACTGGGGCGGCTTGGGATAGGTGAAGCGGCCGGGATGGGCCTTGGCCCACGCAAGCAGGGCTGCAGCCGAGGTGGGCGCTCTGGCGACCTCTTCGGTATCGACCATCAGGTTGA
>NZ_PGGC01000280.1 GCF_002795305.1 Aeromonas cavernicola | reverse complement strand
GTGGCCAGCAGGGCCCAGTCAAACGCCTGACCGGTGCCGCCGCTCTGGCTGCCGACCGCCGTTTTCACGACAGTATCCAGCAGCAGGCGATCGGCTGGATAGTCGAGGGCGGGCAGCGGCTCGCCGCTTTCTTTGCCAAGAGAGACGCCTATGGCTTTCCAGATCTGGCAGCCAGCCGATAGCAGCGGGCGCAGCCCCTCAATGTAGGCGGCATCTTCATCCCCATGCAGCTGGACGGCGGCAAGGCCGAGCGCGGCTACCGTCTTGGCGATGGTGGCGGGCTGGGCGTTGCGAAATACCCCGACATAGGAGAGCGGAGCGCCCGCCATCACGAGACGGGCGGCGGGAATATCCACGTAACGGGGGCTTTTGGCTACAAAAATCAGGCCACCGAACACCGCGCCCGCCTGATGGGCGGCGGCGGCATCGGCGGCGCGGGTCAGGCCACACACCTTGTTTTGGCCCAGAACGAGCTTGCGTACTGCGGCCTCCAGATCCGCCTCTTCCATTAGGGAGGACCCGACTAAAAAGCCCTTGGCATAGGGGCGTAACTCAGCCACCTGCGTGCGATCCTTGATGCCGGATTCGCTGATCACCACCCGATCGTTTGGCGCTTTTTGTGACAGGATGGTTGCCAGCTGCTTGGTGCGGTTGAGATCGACGCTCAAGTCGCGCAGATCCCGGTTGTTGATGCCAATCACCGGTGCCCCTAGGTCGATGGCACGGGTCAGCTCCTCTTCGTTGCTCACCTCGGTCAGCACCCCAAGGCCGAGCTCCTTGGCCAGCGTGAACAGGGCGCGATAGCCCTCGTCGGTGAGCACCGAGAGCATCAAGAGGATGGCATCGGCCTGATAGTGACGGGCCAGATAGACCTGATAGGGGTCAATCATAAAATCCTTGCACAGCACCGGCTGCTGGACGCGGCTGCGAACCCGGCTTAGATAAGCGAAATCCCCCTGAAAGAACTGCTCGTCAGTCAGCACCGAGATAGCAGTGGCGTATTTGCCATAGATGTCGGCGATCGCCTCTGGGCTGAAGTCATTGCGAATTAAGCCCTTGGAGGGAGAAGCCTTCTTACACTCCAAAATAAAGCGGGTGGAGCCCGCCTTGAGTGCGCCGACGAAATCCCGATCGCTGGGCACCAATTCGTTCTGGAAGCTCGCCAGCGGCTGGGCCAGCTTGCGGGCGGCGACCCACGCCTGTTTGGCCGCCACGATTTTGCCGAGAATGGTCTGGTTGATGGAGGCCATGTTCAGAAAAGCATGGTGAGCAATAAGATCTGACATCTCGTTATCCTTGCGAAGCGGGTTATTGCCGGTTGGGCGTTCTGAATGACTGCTGTGCAGAGTCGTGGCTGCCATCATGCCTCCTGATGACCCGCGTCCTGATGGCTCAGGCTGGCGAGGCGGGCGGCGAGTTCTGCCGCCTTGCCGCTGGCCAGCACGGCCAGCACCTCGGCCGCCGCGCTCTTGAAATCGGCGGCCTTGCCTGCCATCAGCAGCAGCGGCGCCACGTTGGCGGCAATGGCGGCGTTATGGGCTGGGGTGCCTTGCCCTGCCAGAATGGCAGCGGTGATCGCGCGGTTCTCGTCGGGCTCACCGCCGGTGATGGCACTGACCGGATAGGTCTCAAGGCCAAAATCGGCTGGGGTGATCATAAATTCGCGGATCTCGCCATCACGGATCTGAGCCACCTGGGTCGGGCCGTGGATCGCAATCTCATCCAGCCCTGCGCCATGCACCACCATACCGTTACGCAAGCCCAGTGCCAGCAGGGTTTCGGCGATGGGGCGCACCAGCTCGGGGGCATAGACCCCCATCAGCTGATAGGTGGGG
>NZ_PGGC01000279.1 GCF_002795305.1 Aeromonas cavernicola | reverse complement strand
AGATGTGTATAAGAGACAGGTCCGGATCGAGGGTGCCAAACCCCTCGTCAATAAACAGCGACTCGACCTGGGTCTGCCGTGACGAGAGGCTGGAGAGGGCCAGCGCCAGCGCCAGCGACACCAGAAAACTCTCGCCACCGGAGAGGGAGTCCACCGAGCGCACCTCGTCCCCCATGTCGAGATCCAACACCTGCAGCGCCAGATCGGTGCCGGGCACCCGCTCTAGCCGGTAGCGCGGCGACAGCTCGGCGAGCTGGGCGTTGGCCTCCAGCAGCAGACGCTCGAGGGTGAGGCTCTGGGCGAAGGTGCGGAACTTGGCGCCGTTGGCCTGCCCAATCAGATCGCACAGCTGCTGCCAGTGGTCGGCCACCGCCTGCTGGGCGGTCAGTTCCTGCTGCAGGCTGCCCGCCTTGAGGGCTTCGGCTTCGGCCTGTGCCAGCTTGCTCTTGCACTCGAACAGCTGCTCTTCAAGGGCGCGGCAGCGGGCACCCCGCGCCACCAGCAGCTCGCTCAGCTCTGCATCCGGCAGGGCGGCCAGCTCGGGATGGTGCTCCCGATAGCGATCCCGCTTGCTCTCCTCCAGCGCCAGTGCCCGTTGCCGCTCGGCAAGGCGGGTGCGCGCCTCGCCAAGGGCATCTTCCAACCCTTGCAGGGCAGTGCGGCGCGCCTTGAGTTCATCGGGG
>NZ_PGGC01000028.1 GCF_002795305.1 Aeromonas cavernicola | reverse complement strand
AGATGCATCTGACTGGGAATATATTCACCCAGCGTATCGAGCGTAACAACCTGACGCTCAGCACGCGCATCAAGCGATTGGCTCGCAAGACCATCTGCTTCTCTCGTTCCATTGAGCTCCACGAGAAAGTGATTGGCGCCTTTATAGAAAGGCACCATTTCAACTGATTGGCGGCATTACCCGCCCCTGCTATCTCAACGATTTTCTCGGGTATGCCACAGCCGCAGGACGTAGATGATCGAATCAAGGATCTCGTAACGAACCTCGTACTCCCCAACCAAAATCCTCCTAACCTCACGTGGCTCAAACTGGAACAGTTGCTCTCCAATCCGCGGGTTGGTTAGCAGAATGGTCGGGGCTTGTGTCAGTGCCTGCACCGCCCGAGCCGCTGCGGGCTTGTTAGCCAGAGCCAGAAATTCATACAGGCGCGCCAAATCAGAAAGCGCCTTGCTGGTCCATTTCAGTTCCATCAACGCGGCACCGACAGCGGCTGGTCAGTGCTGAGGCTGTCAGCCCAAGCCTGCACCGCTAGGTGATCGATAACTCGACCCGCATCCACGTCTGCCAGCGCCTCTTGGGTTAGTCGGTCACGCTCCTCTTCCTGGGCGATCCATACTGAAAGAGCCTGCTTCATGATCCAGCCCCGTGAGCGTTCAAGGCGGGCAGCCATCTGGTCAACTTTATCGGCCATCGGTAGTGGTACGTGTGCAGTCAGCACCTTGGTTGTTGCTTGTGTCATGTTGCTCTTCATTCACTGACTCCAAATTATTTGGCATGATTCAAAGTTAATCATAGTGATTTATTTAAAATCACGCAAGAAGGTGTCAATTTGGGCTATACCCTATCCTGATGTCAGGTTGAACCACTAAAAGTGTCAGAATAAAACCAAAAAAACAATTTATTGACACTTTCAGTGTAGGGTTGTAGATTTCTTCCTGACACTTTTAAGTTCAGGAGGTCTCTTGCAGGGACAACGTATCGGTTACGTCCGCGTAAGTAGCTTCGAGCAGAATCCAGAACGGCAACTGGAACATATACAGGTGGGCAAGATTTTCACCGACAAAGCATCGGGGAAGGATACGCAACGCCCTCAGCTTGACGCGCTGCTCTCCTTTGTACGCGAAGGTGACACTGTCGTGGTACACAGCATGGATCGCCTTGCGCGTAACCTAGATGATCTACGTCGACTGGTACAGGGACTCACCCAGCGCAAGGTGTGCATTGAGTTCGTCAAAGAGCACCTGATCTTCACTGGTGAAGACTCGCCGATGGCGAACCTCATGCTGTCAGTGATGGGGGCATTCGCAGAGTTTGAACGAGCCCTGATCCGCGAACGGCAGCGTGAGGGTATCGTGCTCGCCAAACAGCGTGGGGCCTATCGGGGCCGCAAGAAGGCGCTCGACCCAGAGCAGGTAGCCGAGCTGCGTCGTCGTGTCGTCACTGGCGAAAAAAAAGCGCAGCTTGCTCGCGAGTTCGGCATCAGCCGCGAAACGCTGTACCAGTATCTAAGAATGGATGACTGACCATGCCTCGTCGCAATTTGCTTACCCCTGCCGAGCGTAGTGACCTGCTCGCTTTCCCGACTACCGACAACGAACTGATCCAGCATTACACCTTCACCGAAGCAGACTTGGCGGTGATCCGACAGCGGCGTGGCAGCCATAACCGGCTCGGCTTCGCGGTACAGTTGTGTTACCTGCGCTATCCCGGGTTTGCCTTGCCGACTAACGCTTAGCCTCCCAAACCCCTGCTGAACATTGTAGATTGTCAGTTACGTATTGAGCCTGACGTCTGGTCACTGTACGCGCAGCGACAGGAAACACGGCGCGAGCATTTATTGGAGTTGCAGGCGTGGCTGAGCTTGGCACCATTCTCTGCTGCCGACTATCGGCACTTCGGTCACAAGCTTGCGGATCTGGCCCAGCACCTGTGTGATCTGGAGCCTAACCGGCGCTATGCAACCCTGGTCGTGGTGATCCTCGACACAAGTGCCACGCAGATCGATGAAATCATCGACCTGCACGACCGTTTTATGGGAGTGCTGTTCAGCAATGCCAAACGGGTAATGCCGCCAATCAGTTGAAATGGTGCCTTTCTATAAAGGCGCCAATCGCTTGATGCGCGTGCTGAGCGTCAGGTTGTTAC
>NZ_PGGC01000278.1 GCF_002795305.1 Aeromonas cavernicola | reverse complement strand
GGGGGAGATGACGCTGGTGTTTGGCCTCGCCCTGCTGGTGGTCTATCTGGTGTTGGTGGCCCAGTTCGAGAGCACCCTGACCCCGGCCGTGGTGATGATGACGGTGCCACTCGGCGTCTTTGGTGGCCTGTTGGGTCTGTGGCTAACGGGGCAGGAGATGAGCATCTACAGCCAGATCGGGATGATCATGCTGATTGGCATGGTGACCAAAAATGGCATCCTGATCGTCGAGTTCATCAACCAGCTGCGCCAGCGCGGCGAAGGGTTTGAAGCGGCGATCATCAACGGCTCGGTGCGCCGCCTGCGCCCCATTTTGATGACCTCCCTTACCGCTATTATCGGCGCAGTGCCGCTGATGCTCTCCATGGGGGCAGGCTATGAGAGCCGGATGGCGGTCGGCACCGTGGTGTTCTTCGGTCTCTCGCTCGCCACCTTAGTCACCCTGCTGCTGGTGCCCGCGATTTATCACCTGATAGCCCGCCACGCGGGGATGACTGGGGCGCGGGATCAACAAGTCAACGCGGCGCTCGCCAGCAAGGGGGACCCACAGCCCAGCTCCACCAAGGCGCCCGTCCCCTAACCACGG
>NZ_PGGC01000277.1 GCF_002795305.1 Aeromonas cavernicola | reverse complement strand
CGGTTTCGCCGAGCATATCCATCAGTCGGGCGGGCATGCTGTTGCCGACAAACAGTTGCCCTTCGATCAGGCGGTTTAAGCGATGGCAGACCCCGAGTTCCGAGAAGTGCTCGCAGGCAGCGGCGATCTGCTGACTGGCGTTGTGTTGCAGCTTGGCCAATGTGTGCCAAGGGGCTTGTGTGGTGGCCGGATGAGCCGCAGCGAGAGCGCTGGCGCTGCAGAGCAGCCGGTTGCGCAGCCGGTAGTCGGGATCGAGTCGCGCCGGCTGCGGATCCACCAGCCAGTAATCCTGCCATGAATGGTGCTTGATGAACTGGCCGAGCCGCTTAGAGATAAGCCGCGCGCCAAATTGCAGCAGCACCTCGGCGCGGCCCAGCTCGGCGACAACCGCCTCGTTGTTGAGGGCCATATCTATGTGGATGAGGTTGCGGCTATCGAAGCGGATCTGGCTCTGCAGATCTGCCAGCAGTGGCCAGCCGAGTTGCTCTGCCAGCGCGGCGACGGCCCGCGCTTGCATCGGGTCAGTAATGCGGCCGGCCACTACGATGCCGCGTTTTTGCCGGAAGCACGGCCATGTGGACTGATGAGGACAGGACTGTTCGTTCTGCTGCCATGGGTTCCATGGCATCTGCGAGGTGAGCCAGCTGCGCAGAGGTGCCAGATAGTCAGAGAAGTCCTGATAGTGCTCGCCCGGGTAGAGCGGTTCTGGGTACATGCAGTTGAAGTGCACCACCCCAGGGGTGAGCGCCTGCTTGGCCAGCGCCTGATCCACCGAACTCAGCACGAAGGCGGCCGGAATGGTCGGGGTGGGGCTCGGCAGGTTCTGCTGATAGACGGGGTAATGGCCGAAGATCCCTTGCTGGTCGATCGCCTGATTGGCGCCGTTGTCGATAAGCTCAGGAGGGCGATCGGCAGAGAGAATAATCAGCGGCACGCCGGTGAGCTGGGCTTCGGCTACGGCGGGCCAGAGGTTGGCCACTGCGGTGCCAGAGGTCATGATCACCGCCACCGGCCGGTTGCTCCCCTTGGCCAGCCCCAGCGCCATAAAGCCGAGGCCGCGTTCGTCAAAGTGCAGGTGACGGCGAAAGCCCTGATGGGCCACAGCCGCCATGGTGAGTGGTGCAGAGCGGGAGCCAGGAGCCAGCGCGATGTCGCGCACCCCGAGGCGAAACAGTTCCTCCAACAACAGCGAGGACCAGACGTGGTTGAAGGTGGCGTGCTGGCTCGAAAACGGGGGGCTGGCAAGCTCTTCGTTGGCAGGCTCTTGACGGGTGGGCATAGGGGCTCTCGTGGCGTGAAAAGGGGTTATGGCTATCCCAGCAGGGAGAGCACATTGGCAATCTTGTTGTCGAGTTCGGCCCACTCGGCG
>NZ_PGGC01000276.1 GCF_002795305.1 Aeromonas cavernicola | reverse complement strand
AAGCTGCTCGTTACGGACCCCAGCGACCTTGACGGGCCCGACCTTGGGCAAAAAGATGTTGCCTTGGTGGTCGACCAGCAGGCTTTGGTCAAACTCGACCCCACCCCAGAGCTGGACTTGGAGCTTATCGCCGATGGCGATGCGGTAATCGGGGTTAAAGCCGCTAAAGGATTCGCGGGCAAACTCGCCGCGAAACAGCCAGTTACCGAAGACAGGATCGCGGGTTTGGGTGTCGCTGACGACCTTGCGCACGGGGGCCGCCTCTTGGGTGACGGCCAAGGCGTGGGCGGGTTGCAGCGCGCAGGTGACAAGGCTCACGGCAAGGGTGGCGGCCAGCGTCAGGCTGGTGGTCAGGGCGCCTACGGGGGAGGTTCGCGGGGCACTGGCAGTGGCCCCCTCAGAGGCAGTGAACGAGGCGCTTGGGCTCACGACCGTGTCTCTCGTCGAGCATGGCGCACACTGCGGGCTGATGTTCGAAATGAAGCTCGCGCGCACCGCCGCAGGCGCGCCATAGATCTGATGGGCGTGCTGGCGCTGGGCTTTGTCTGACCGACGTTGGCGGCCTTTGACGCGTTTGGTAGCTGAGGTTGGGATCACGGTGAACTCCTCGCGCCCCGCGCGCAAAGCGGCGGGGTCGGTAGCAAAATCACTATCAGGGATAACAGGCCAGCCGAGGATCACTGCAACGATGATCTGGGTTGGCGTTAAGGGCGCCGACTGCCAAGCAGCCAGCAGGTCATCTGGGCATGTACGAATGTGGGTATGTGCAATGCCCGCTAGTCTTGGTGCTCGCGCAAGGTGGCCAGCCCCATCACCACTAAGCCGTAAAACAG
>NZ_PGGC01000275.1 GCF_002795305.1 Aeromonas cavernicola | reverse complement strand
CCGACACCTTATCCGAGGTGTCGGATTTTTTATTGCCCGCCGATCTGAACCACGACCCTTGCTGATCCCAGCAGGCCACACGAACGAGGCGCAGCCCGCCGATCTCGCCCTCGCAGTGCAGCCCTAGCTCGGTCGCCTCCTTATTGAGCGCGCTTGGGGTCAAGCAACGGCCGCAGGAAGCGGGCGGTGTGCGACTCTGGGTGGTCGCACATCTGCTCCGGCGTCCCCGTCACCAAAATCCGGCCACCACCGGCGCCCCCCTCCGGCCCCAGATCGACGATCCAGTCGGCGGTTTTCACCACATCCAGATTGTGCTCGATGATTACGATGGTGTTGCCGCGATCCCGCAGCTGGTGCAGCACCTTGAGCAGCTGCTGGATGTCGTGGAAGTGCAGCCCAGTGGTCGGCTCGTCCAGAATATAGAGGGTCTGGCCGGTATCCCGCTTGGAGAGCTCGCGCGCCAGCTTGACCCGCTGCGCCTCACCGCCCGACAGGGTGGTGGCTGACTG
>NZ_PGGC01000274.1 GCF_002795305.1 Aeromonas cavernicola | reverse complement strand
GGCGAGCTTGCCGGTGATCGTGGCCCTCAGCGGCCCCGCCATCTCGACAGCCACGGTCACCAGCCGCAGCCCAGCGCTCGATATCTGGCTGTTGGATCTCTCCGGCTCCATGGCGGCGCACGATCTCGCCCCCGATCGCGCGACCCGAGTCAGGGTGCAGTTACAACAGTGGCTGGCCACCCCTGCCGATCATCGCATCGCCCTAATCCTCTATGCCGCCGATGCTTATCTGGCCATGCCCGCCACGGCCGATCACCGTGCGCTCGCCCTGCTGCTGCCCGATTTACGCCCCAGCATCATGCCCTCACCACGCTTATCCTCAGCGCGATTTGGGCAACAAGGGCAGCCGCCATCAGGGTCAAGTGATGCCCCAGAGCGCGCGATTGCCCTAGCGCTGGCCCAGATCCCCGAGGGGGAGCAGGCGCGGCTACTGCTGATCACCGACGATCTGGATGGGGTGCAGCGCGCCAAAATTGAGGCACAGTTGGCAGCCGCCAGCCCCTGCCAGTGGCGTCTGTTTTGCCCGCAACCTGCGCGAGTTAGGCTCGACATCTTGCTGGCCAATAGCGGCAAAGCCGCCACCATGCCGCCCCACCCAGCCAGTGACAATTCCGTTAACCGCTTGGCCCGTTTACCTATCCCAAACAGTGAGGAGATGACCACCCTCGCCCAACGTTTTGGCGGCCAATTACAGTGGTTGAGCACCACGCCGCCGCGCTTTGCCCCCTTGCCAACCACCAGTCGACTCGCCACTGCCCACGTGCAAGAGCTGGGCCCTTGGTTGCTGATCCCCTTGCTGGCACTGGCGCTGCGAGCCCGCGCCGGTCACCTCTGGCTGCTCCTACTGGCACTGACGGGGGGGGCGCTGCACTCCCCTGCTACGCAGGCCAGCGCAGCGCAACAGATAACCCAAGCTACCGTTGATGTGTCCCAAGAAGCGCACGCCATGGCGGCCTATCAGCGCGGGGCATTTCGCTGGGCTGCCCAGCACTTCAGCCAGCCCATTTGGCAAGGGAATGCTTGGTATCGTGCTGGCGATTATCGCCAAGCGGTCGCTGCTTATCAGCAAGATCAGAGTGCCACTGCCCACTACAATCGGGGCAATGCCTTAGTCCAGTTAGGGGAACTGGCCGCTGCTGAGGAGGCTTATCTGGCGGCCCTTGCTGCAACAGCGATAAGTTGTAGCGGGCATCGTGATGATCAGGCTGCTGGGCAAGGGCCGCCAGATAAGCCTCC
>NZ_PGGC01000273.1 GCF_002795305.1 Aeromonas cavernicola | reverse complement strand
GGACGGATGAGCGCCGGGATCCTGCTCCAGCAGCGCGTGAATACGTTGTGCAATGCTCATGTTTTCTCCCTCCGTGAGACCATGTCATCCCGCTGTTTATCATGGCGTCTACTCTAGTAAAGCACCGAAACCAATGCAATTGATAATCGCTATCATTATCGGTGCATTTTTTTCAACCCCTTGATATTCTCGGCGGCACACCCGTTTCATTCACCCCTTCGGAGGTTAGCATGGGCCGTCGTCTTGCCCTCGCCATCACCCTGCTCTGCAGTTCACTGTCCCCCTTCTCTGCCGTTGCCGCCGACGGACAGAAAGAGCGTATCGTCAGTATCGGAGCGGCCACCACAGAGCTCATTCTGGCCCTTGGCGGTGAGCCAAGTCTAATCGCCACCGATATCAGCAGCCCCTTGCCAAAAGGGCTGCCCAAGGTGGGCTATCACCGGGCGCTGGCCGCCGAAGGGATCCTGAGCCTCTCCCCTACTCGGCTGGTGGGCAGCGACGAGATGGGCCCGTCCCCGACCCTGGATCAGCTGCGCCGTGCCGGGGTCAAGGTGGAGGTGCTGGATACCGCGCCGACCATCGCCAACCTCAACCAGCGCATCGACACCCTCGCC
>NZ_PGGC01000272.1 GCF_002795305.1 Aeromonas cavernicola | reverse complement strand
GCCACCAAAGTAGAGGCCGGTAAAGAAGCAGACCAGCAGCAACACCTCCACCGCCAGCACCGGCCGCTCGAAGCGATGCACGAAGCTCACCCCTTGGCTGTGATGGTTTTCCTTGAACAGGGTGACTGCCAGCAAGATGGTGGCGGCGATGCCGGAGCTGATACCCGAGACCAGAAACAGCACCGGCAGCACCGGGTTGTTCAACAGCGGATAGGTCTTGAGCGCCGACAGCAGAAAGCCGGTGTAGGCACCCAGCAGCACGGCGAGCAGCAACAACAGCGGCGCCAGCAGCCGCTCGATGCGGGCAAGCCAAGCGATCAGGCCATCCACAAAAGCGAACTTCTCTTTCAGCAACCGGCTGCGCATTGTCTCGATCTCGGTGCGAAACACCACCGCCAGCCAGGCGAACAGCACCGCCATATAGAGCTGAAACAGCATGACCCCCATCGACATCACGGAGTCGAACTGGTAGTGGAACATCAGCTTCCAGAAGGTCCAGGGGCGGGCCAGATGGAAGATAAGGATGAGCAGCCCCAATATCACGCTCGCCGGCGCCAGAATGGCGGTCGCCTTGATGATGCCGCTCTCGCTGCCAGCTCCCTTGCGGCGCAGCAGCACCGAGAGGGTGGTGGCCCCGGCGGAGATGCCGAGCAGGAACAGGTAGATGGCGATCGGCCAGTCCCATACCAGAGAGGGGAAGTGAAATGCGTCATGCCACATGGTCATTCCCTCCATCTGTTACGGCCGGGGTAGATGGTGATCGGGCAAATCCCCAGACAATAGAGGGGAAGTGAAATGCCGCTTGCATGGTCATGACGTTATCTCCCCTTTGGGCACGCGGTACATCTTGGGCGAGGTGCCGAGTGCCTGCTTGTAGCGATAGGTGGTCTCCTTCACCAGCCGTTGGGCGATGGGGCTGTCCGGATCATCCAGATTGCCGAACACCAGCGCCTTGGTAGGGCAGGATTCCACGCAGGCCGGCTCCTTGCCCGCCGCCAGATTGGTCTTGCGGCAAAAGTCGCACTTGTCCGCCACCCGGGTGACCGGGTTGATAAAGCGCACCTGATAGGGGCAGGCGGCGAGGCAATACATGCAGCCGACG
>NZ_PGGC01000271.1 GCF_002795305.1 Aeromonas cavernicola | reverse complement strand
GCGACTGTGCCGACCCGTTCCAGCCCCATGTCAATGTTGACCGGGTGGATCTGCTCCAAATAAGAAAGCCAGTCGACCAGCGACCGGCTTTGGGATTGTTGCATGTTTGAACTCATCTTCACTCTTCGATGACGTGAGTATTCAGCATTTTGGCGAGCAGGCTGGCCAGACGGTTACGCATGTCGCGGCGATCGATGATGATATCGATGGCCCCCTTCTCCAGCAGGAACTCGGAGCGCTGGAAGCCTTCCGGCAGTTTCTCGCGCACGGTCTGCTCGATAACGCGCGGGCCGGCAAAGCCGATCAGCGCCTTGGGCTCGCCCACGTTGATGTCACCCAGCATCGCCAGACTGGCGGAGACGCCACCCATGGTGGGGTCGGTCAGCACGGAGATATAGGGCAGGCCCGCCTTGGTGAGGCGATCCAACGCGGCACTGGTCTTGGCCATTTGCATCAGGGAGAACAGGGCCTCCTGCATGCGAGCACCGCCTGAAGCGGAAAAGCAGACCAAACCACGGCCATCTTTAATGCACTCCTCAACC
>NZ_PGGC01000270.1 GCF_002795305.1 Aeromonas cavernicola | reverse complement strand
GCAACAGCCAGATCGCCACTGGCATTGGCTTTTTTGATCACATGCTCGATCAAATCGCCACTCACGCCGGTTTCCAGCTCACGCTGAACGTCAGTGGCGATCTGCATATCGACGATCACCACACCGTGGAGGATGTCGGGCTGGCACTGGGTCAGGCGCTGCGCCAAGCCCTTGGCAACAAGCGCGGCATCGGCCGTTTCGGCTTTGTGCTCGCGATGGACGAGGTACAGGCCGCCATTGATGCCCGCCCGCTGACCGAGCAAGAGATCGCCACCGCCCTCGATTTAAGCGGTCGGCCCTACTTTGTGTTCGATTGCCCAAGCGGCTTTGGCCGCGATACCGTAGGCGAGATGGCCACCGAAATGGTGCCCCATTTTTTCCGCTCCCTCTCCGACGCCATGGCCATCACCTTGCAAATGAAAGTCGGGAGCGGCAACACCCACCATCAGGTTGAAGCCCTGTTCAAAGGCTTTGGCCGCGCCCTGCGCCAAGCGATTCGGGTGGAAGGCAACGCGCTTCCCTCTAGCAAAGGAGTGTTGTGATGGCGCTGAGCAAACAAAAACTGGTCATTATCGACACCGGCTGCGCTAACTTGGCCTCGGTCAGAATGGCGTTCGAACGCCTTGGTGTGACCCCCTTGATCAGCCGCGAAGCCGCCGATATCGAGCAGGCTGACAAGCTGATCCTACCCGGTGTCGGCACTGCGGTGGCCGCCATGCACAACCTCAACGAACGGGGGCTGGTGCCCCTCATTCGTGCCGCCAAACAGCCGCTGCTGGGCTTTTGCCTTGGTATGCAGATGCTGGCGGCCGCATCCGAGGAGAGCATGAAAGGGGACGACCACGCCGACAGCCTGATCGACTGCCTTGGCATCGTGCCGGGCAAGATCCAGCTGATGGAAGTGGGCAACCTGCGTTTACCTCACATGGGCTGGAACCAAATTGAGCATGACGAAACCCACCCCCTGCTCAAGGGGATTGCCAGCGGCAGTTACTTCTATTTCGTCCACTCCTACGCCCTGGAGGTAACCGCCGCCACTATCGCCACCTGCGACTACGGCAAGCCTTTCACCGCCATCGTGGGCGGAGTTGCAGAGCACAGTAACTTCTTCGGTGCCCAATTCCACCCAGAGCGCTCCGGCCCAGCCGGCGCCCGTTTGCTGCAAAATTTTCTGGAGCTATGACAGCTATGATCATTCCTGCAATCGACCTGATTAATGGTCAGGTAGTCCGTCTTTATCAGGGTGACTACGGCCAAAAGACCGCCTACAGCGACAGCCCACAGGCGCGTTTTGATGAGTATGTGTCGCAAGGGGCGGTCCAGCTGCACCTGGTCGATCTTGATGGGGCCAAAGATGCCAAGGCGCGCCAACTTACGCTGCTGACCCAATTGCTGTCCGCCACCGAAGCACCGGTCCAAGTGGGCGGCGGGGTGCGCAGCGAGCAAGATGTGGCCGATCTGCTGGCCGCTGGGGCAAGTCGGGTGGTGATTGGCTCGACCGCGGTCAAATCCCCCGATCTGGTGGCCAGCTGGATGGCCAAATATGGCCCCGAGCGCATCGTGCTGGCACTGGACGTCAACATTGATGCTCAAGGTAATCGCCATATCGCGGTCGCGGGCTGGCAAGAGAACAGCGGCGTGACCATTGAGGCGCTGATCGAGCGCTTCCTCCCCGCCGGGCTCAAGCATGTGCTCTGCACCGACATCAGCCGTGATGGCACCTTGGCGGGCACCAATGTCGCGCTCTATCGCGATCTCTGCGCCCGCTACCCCAGCGTGGCCTTTCAAGCCTCTGGCGGCATTGGCGGCCTGCAAGATATTGAGGCGCTCAAGGGATCGGGGGTCAAGGGGATTATTCTGGGCCGCGCCCTGTTGGAGGGTAAATTTTCGGTGGGTGATGCCATCGCCTGCTGGCAAGTTCCCGCCACCGACACACGAGGAGAACACTGATGCTGGCAAGACGGATTATCCCCTGCCTCGACGTCAAAGATGGCGTGGTGGTCAAGGGGGTGCAATTTCGTAACCATGAGGTGATGGGCGGCATCGTCGAGCTTGCGCGCCGCTACGCCGAGGAAGGGGCTGACGAGCTGGTGTTTTATGACATCACCGCCTCCAGTGATGCCCGCGTGGTCGATAAGAGCTGGGTCAGCCGAGTGGCGGAGGTGATCGACATCCCTTTTTGCGTCGCCGGCGGCATCAAAAGCGTGGAAGATGCGCGGCAAATCTTGGAATTTGGCGCAGATAAAGTCTCTATCAACTCCCCCGCGCTGGCTGACCCCACCCTGATCAGCCGCTTGGCCGAACGCTTTGGCGTGCAGTGTGTGGTGGT
>NZ_PGGC01000269.1 GCF_002795305.1 Aeromonas cavernicola | reverse complement strand
GTTATGCGGGTACCGTAACAATATACTTGTAAGAAACTTCACCCCGTGGGGACTCTCTTTTAAAACAAAGCTGGGTGTGAATGTGGTAAACTATGTATATCTGTCTGGACACGCCCCTCTGCTGACTGCTCCTGTGGCTCCTCCCACAGGCCCCTGTATAACGGTGATTGTGTCACTGCTCCTCCCACAGTCATCCGGCGTGGACGTGCTCTGTTTTAGTGCTAATAAAAGCCTTTCAGTATTTACTCTACTTCCAGTCTTTTGGAGTTATTGATAGTGCATCAGACAGGCATCAAAACTCCTCTGCCTTGACTTCTCCTCACTGAATCACCCACGCCAACTCCATCTGTGCTGATTTTGCAGCACATCAGCTCAGCTACTCTCTTGATTTTGCTTACCTCTTCATTGCTTGTGGTGATAGTTTCTCACAATTTACTTCAAAAAAAGATGTTATTGGTAATGTTTTTAGTAGAATTTCTTTCCTTTCGAACTACCAGAAAGCTATCAC
>NZ_PGGC01000027.1 GCF_002795305.1 Aeromonas cavernicola | reverse complement strand
AGATGTGTATAAGAGACAGCAATGATGCTTCGTATTTTACCAGCTGTTCATTTGCGGTTATTTGTTTTTGATTTAAAACACGTAAATCTGCATTCAGCTTATCTGTTCTTTGAGCCAATAGACCACCAGATTTAGTATACTCTTTCAACCCTTGGTTAAGGATATTGGCAATGCCATCCTCTCCCCCGAATAACGCAGAAACTTGGTCAAAGTTTTTATCAAGCGCGTCATCGAATTTCTCTTTATCAAGAGACAGTTTACCTTTATTGTCCATCTTGACTCCAATTTCAAATGCGGTTGAATAGGTCGAGCTTGACTTACTCGGACTGCTCAATTTATTAGCTACGAAGTCACCAATTAGCCGAGTTGTTGAGTCGCCAGCTAATAGTCCACCATCATTTTGTTTCACACCCGCAATGATGGTACTGCGTTTTCCTAACTCATCCATTTTGTCTTGGAGCGCATTGTAGCCATCGATAAACTGCTTAACCATATCCTTGACAGCGGTTTTATCAGTTTTAATTTCTACCTTGTTAGACTTTATATTTCCTGAGCTATCTTTATCCGAAACACGTAATACAGTCAGTTTTAAGCCTTGAATAGAATCATCAAATAAATTGGTATTGCTATTGATGGTGTTACCATCAACCACTATTTGAGCACTTTTAGCATCACGAGTTTTTTAATTATGCTCGACAGCGAATCCAATTCGGCATTATTTCCAGTAATGGTTAAGTTATTACCATCCCCAGACACTCCAGAATCAATAACCAGTTTTGCTTTACCTTCTGCAGCAATGATATTGGCAGTGAGTCCGAAATTATTACCGTTTTCGTTAATCCGACTACGAATAGTTTGTAGGGTATCGCCAGCTTTGACGCCAACAGCAAACGCCTTGCCACCGGCATTGAATGTCAGTTGACCATCTTGGGTAACAAGGGGGGTGGTTGAATTATTAAAAATGCCTTCAAAGCGGCTGGTCTCAGCTAGTTTATTAACGNNAAAAGCCGTGATTGATGATTTTAGCTGACCAATACCTGAAAGCGCTATCTGAGTCGTATTTTGCTTGGTAATAATGGGTCGGGAAAACTGGGCTTTTTTAGCGGTAAGACTGGCAGAAATTACACTTTCAAGATCGATTCCAGATCCAGCACCAGCATAGGTAAATTGCATGTCATATCTCCTTAATGTGCAATATATATTGCGGTCTAGCAATAAATCACGCTTCGGATTGGCGCCAGCATCTCCCTGTCGTAACAACAAAATCTGGGACATCCACCTTGTTGAACAAGACATAATGCCACCAAATCTCACGCTACCACCCGTGGATTAGTGTTCCCAATATGCCCTGTTAACCAGTGTTAGCCGCAGCTCACCACCGATGAATAGGCATGGGGCTACCATACTACTTCAATCGAAACTGATTTAACTAGCCAAAAAAGTCGAGTGAGCATCGGTCATGGCTGATTTTTTGCGCTAGTTCAATAAATCGCAGAGATAGAGATAAGGTTGAGAAGTTCCATGGCGGCCCTGATTTTTCTTAAGGTAAGGGGTGTGGCGTGTGGCTTGCCATGGCGCTAGGCTGGCAGGAACTGGTGATACACGGCCTGTATGTCAGCTCATGGCAAGGTGCTGCATGATATGAGCTAGGTCTACTTTTGTTGCCGATCCGTTTTTGCTAATGGCAGTTGGCCAATAAAAAAGCGCCGGCAGGCGCTTTGGTCATTGACTCGTGTTCAATCAGGATGAGTCACGTTGGCTTAGCCGATCAGGCTAGCCCACAGGTCATATTCATCGGCTTCGTCGATCCGCACCTTGACCATGTCCCCCGGCTTGAGGCTGGTTTCGCCGTTGAGGTAGACCAGACCGTCGATCTCTGGCGCATCGGCGAACGAGCGGCCAGTGGCACCCTCTTCATCCACTTCGTCGATGAGTACGGTCATCTCCTGCCCCACTTTGCGGGCCAGCTTGCGGATGGAGACCTGCTGTTGCAGCTCCATAAAGCGCTGGAAGCGCGCTTCCTGCACGGCATCCGGCACCGGATCCGGCAGCTCGTTGGCTTTCGCCCCATCAACGGGGCTGTATTTGAAGCAGCCGACCCGATCCAGCTCCGCCTTGTCGATAAAGTCCAGCAGCATCTGGAACTCTTCCTCGGTCTCGCCTGGGAAGCCGACGATAAAGGTGGAGCGCAGGGTGATTTGTGGGCAGATCTCGCGCCACTGCTGGATCCGCTCTAGGGTCCGTTCGACCGAGCCGGGGCGTTTCATCAGCTTGAGAATGCGCGGGCTAGCATGTTGCAGCGGGATGTCGAGGTACGGCAGGATCTTGCCATCGCGCATCAGCGGGATGACGTCATCCACGTGCGGGTAGGGGTAGACGTAGTGCAGGCGCACCCAGATATCGAGCTTGGCCAGCTCTTCGCACAGGGCGACCATGCTGGTTTTGACCGGCATCCCGTCGTAGAAACCGGTGCGGTGTTTCACATCGACGCCGTACGCGGAGGTGTCTTGCGAGATCACCAGTAGCTCCTTTACGCCGGCTTCTTTTAGGCGCTTGGCTTCCGCCAGCACGTCGCCGATGGGGCGGCTCACCAGATCCCCGCGCATGGAGGGGATGATGCAGAAGGTGCAGCGGTGGTTGCAGCCTTCGGAAATCTTCAGATAGGCGTAGTGGCGAGGGGTCAGCTTGACGCCGTGGGCCGGTACCAGACTGGTGAAGGGGTTGTGGGTTGGCTTCTCCACGTATTTATGGACGTGGCTTAGTACCTCTTCATAGGCGTGGGGGCCAGTGATCTCGAGCACCTTGGGGTGGATCTCGCGTATCTGGTTCTCTTTGGCGCCGAGGCAACCGGTGACGATCACCTTGCCGTTCTCGGCCAGTGCTTCGCCGATCGCTTCGAGCGACTCTTGCACTGCGCTGTCGATAAAGCCGCAGGTGTTGACGACGACCAGTTCCGCATCGTCATAGCTGGGCACCACATCGTACCCCTCGGTACGCAGCTGGGTCAGAATACGTTCGGAATCAACTAGGTTTTTCGGGCAACCCAAGGAGACGAATCCTACTTTGGGGGCCTGTTTTGTGTTGGACATCGCTCAATCACTCTTAGGTAGCTCTTCTTTAAGGGCGCGGATTTTACCGGAATGGCTAACCAAAAACTATACAGTCAATTGAGTGACAATAAACAATCGTGGCTGCAGTGAAGGGAGAGTGTGGTCTCCCCCATAGGTGAGGTTGCCCGCACGCTTAACCCATCCCCACGGCTTAAGAGCGCTCTATTAAGCGGCTACCGCCACCAGCAGCGAGTCTTCCCTAAGTCATCGCGACCCGTTGCAGCACGCAATGCAATATCTGTGGCTCACCCTGTTGATGGGACGGTGCCAGCCAAGAGTGGGCCAGTTGGAAGGGGGTATGCTGCAGCAGAAAATCGGTGAATGAGCGCTGGGCAGGGATAATGGCTGACGCGGATTGAGGCCCTGCGGAGGGGACGCGCTCAGGTTGAACCTGCACCGCGCAATAGAGCCAAGCGGCTTTTTTGAGCAGACCGCCAAGGTGCTGCAGCAGCTGAGCCAGTGCGGCATCGCGCGGATGAGGCTGCACCTCTGCGAGCCAAATGCCATCGTAAGGTAATACCGAGTGAAAGTCGGTGACATGGCAGATCCGCACCGGCTGCGAGTAGCGCCCAGAGGCTATTTTAGCCAGCGCTAAATTGGGTTCACAGGCGGTGACGACATGACCTTGTTGGCGCAAATAGTCCAAGGTGTCGTCTACACTGCCGTGCGCATGGAGCAGGTGGGCGCCATCAGGCAAGGCAGCCAGAAAGCAGGCGCGGGCCGCGACCAGTTGAGCGGTGGGGCGCAGCGCAGTGGGGGGAGCAATATAGGGCACAAGCACAACCTCAGACAGGGGACAGAGACGTTAATAAACCGATCGTGACGTTACCAAGAGGGTAAGCAAACCCGTTGGGTGTTTATTGCAGCTTCGTGGCAGGTCCATTCGCCAGTTGCAACATGGCAAAGATGCTGTCGAGCAGATAGTCCGCTTCCTTAATCAGATCAATGCGCTCAGGGAAGTGCAGCCAGTTAAGGATGTAGCCATCGAGTGTGCAGTGCAGCAGGGTTGCCGCTCGTTGCAGATCCAGGGTGTCTGGTAACTGGCGTTGTCGCACGGCGTTGGCAAGAGAGGTTTCCAAGTCGCGAAAGAAATGGCCGGAATGATTGCAGATATGCTCACGTAGCGAGGTCGATTCGCGCTCCAGTGATTCGAGGTTAAAGAGAATGGTGAACATCTGTTGGTGCGCCTGATCGTGAGTAATCTTGGTCAGCAACTCTTTGAGAAACCCCCGTAAGTTACCCAATGGATCTGGCTCTTGTTCAGCAATACAGGCGTTGAGTTGGCGAGAGAGGGGCTGACACAGCTCTTGCCAAAGCGAAAAGAACAACTCCTCTTTGTTTTTGAAATGCCAGTAAATTGCACCGCGAGTCAGCTTGGCTGCATTGGCGATATCGGTCAGGCTCGTTCGGTTTAGCCCGTGTGAACAAAACAAGTCCAGCGCCGTGCTCATGATATGGCAGCGGGTTTGTTGTGCCTCTTCTTTGGTGCGTCTGGCCATCGGGTTTTACGCCTTGATTTATGTAAAAAGTCACTTACATACATTAGTGAATGTATGTATATTGCCTCATCTTTCCGATTTTACCAACAGGGCTAGCGTAGCCCTGATTGTTCATTGACTGGCAGAGGCTTAGGGGTTTCATGCATAAACATATTGTTGCTCGTTCAGTGGGGCTGGCCTTGTTGGCAACCGGCTTGCTGGCAGGTTGTGGTGATAAGGGTGGCGCGGTCGCCAATCAGGGGGCAATGCCCCCCGCCGCGGTCGATGTGGTCACGCTAGAGAGTCGCCCATTGCAGTTAACCACCGAGTTAACTGGCCGCAGTGCGCCACTGCGGGTGGCTGAGGTACGCCCCCAAGTCAGCGGCATTATCTTGAAGCGACTCTTTGCCGAGGGCAGTGATGTGAAAGCGGGCGATCTGCTCTATCAGATTGATCCGGCTGTCTATCAGGCGGCGGTCGCCAGCGCCAAGGCCAATGTGGCTAAGGCCGAAGCCAACGAGCAGAGTGCGCGCCTCAAAGCCAAACGTTATCAAGATTTGCTGCAGGCTAAATCCATCAGTCGCCAAGATTATGATGATGCCGATGCCAGCTGGAAGCAGGCACAGGCGGAGATCATGGCCAGCCAAGCGGCCCTGCGCAGCGCCGAAATCAATTTGGGCTATACCCGCATCACTGCCCCCATCAGCGGCCGTATCGGTAAGTCTGCGGTGACCGAGGGGGCGCTGGTGACCGCTCAGCAAGTGGAAAGCCTAACCAGCATCCAGCAGCTCGACCCCATGTATGTGGATGTACGTCAGTCCACGGCTGATTTACTGCGCCTCAAGCGACTCGTTGCCGAGGGCAAGTTGACCCAGGATGAGAAAAAGGGAGCCAAGGTAACCTTCCAACTGGAAGATGGCTCTGCTTATCAAGACGTTGGCTCACTGCAGTTCTCGGATGTAACAGTGGATGAGACGACCGGCATGGTGACGCTGCGGGTGATCGTGCCCAATGCTCAGCAATTGCTGCTGCCGGGCATGTTTATGCGTGCCACCTTGCAAGAGGGGGAGCGGGCACAAGGGCTGCTGGTGCCGCAAACCGCGGTGACCCGAACGCCCAATGGCGGCGCCACCGTGCTGGTTGTCACTGCGGACAACAAGGTAACGCTGCGTAATGTGCAACTGAGCCGCGTGGTTGGCAGCAGCTGGCTGGTGGAGTCAGGGTTGACCTCTGGCGAAAAGGTGATTGTCGCGGGCTTGCAAAAAGTGAAACCCGGCGCGCAGGTCAATCCGTCAGAGGCGACGGCCGCCCCTGCCGCCCAAGCCTCGGCTAACAAGTAGGATGGAGTAGTCGCCTCATGGCTCGATTTTTTATAGATAGACCCATTTTTGCTTGGGTGATTGCCTTAGTGATCATGATGGTGGGGGCGCTGGCCATTATCGGCTTGCCGGTTGCCCAGTATCCCAGTATTGCGCCCCCCGCAGTGGGGATCACCGCCAGTTATCCGGGCGCGTCGGCCAAGACCGTCGAAGACTCGGTGACCCAGGTCATTGAACAGAACATGACCGGCCTAGATCGCCTACTGTACATGTCTTCCCAGTCTGACTCAGCAGGGCGGGTATCGGTGACCCTCACCTTCCAGCCAGGCACCGATCCTGATATTGCTCAGGTTCAAGTCCAGAACAAGTTGCAGCAGGCAATGTCACTGCTGCCGCAAGAGGTGCAGCAGCAAGGGGTTCGGGTTCAAAAAACCTCCAGCAGTTTCTTGATGGTGGTCGCGTTCATCTCTGGCGATGGCAGCATGAACAACGACGATCTGGCGGATTATGTGGTCTCCAACATTCGGGAGCCACTGAGTCGCTTGGACGGGGTAGGGGAGATCACCCTGTTTGGTAGCCAGTATTCGATGCGGGTGTGGCTCGATCCCAACAAGCTCAATCGTGTCCAGATGACGCCCGGCGATGTGCAAGCAGCTATTCGTGCCCAAAATGCTCAGGTCGCGTTCGGTCGGCTCGGTGGCACCCCTTCGGTCGCCGATCAGCAATTTACTGCCACCATGATGGGCCAGACTCGGCTTTCTAGCGTGGAGCAGTTCAACAACATCTTGCTGCGGGTCAATCAAGATGGCTCCAAAGTTCGCCTAGCCGATGTCGCGCGGGTTGAGCTCGCCGGCGAAAGTTATGATGCAGAAGCACTCTATAACGGCCAGTCCACTGCGGCAGTGGCGATCAAGCTTGCCACTGGGGCTAACGCGCTCGATACCGCTGAAAAAGTGCGCACCAAGCTTGCAGAGCTGTCGGATTACTTCCCCGCCAATATGGCGGTGGTCTACCCCTACGACACCACACCGTTTGTGAAAATCTCCATCGAGGAGGTGGTGCAGACCCTGATCGAGGCGATCATTTTAGTGTTCTGCGTGATGTATCTGTTCTTGCAGAACTTCCGTGCGACGCTGATCCCGACCATTGCAGTGCCGGTGGTGTTACTCGGTACGTTTGGGGTGATGGCGGCATTTGGTTTCTCCATCAATACCCTCACCATGTTTGGTATGGTGCTGGCCATCGGCCTGTTGGTGGATGACGCCATCGTGGTGGTGGAAAACGTCGAACGACTGATGAGCGAAGAGGGGCTTTCGCCGCTGGAAGCGACCCGCAAGTCGATGACCCAGATCACTGGCGCGCTGGTGGGGATCGCCTTGGTGCTCTCCGCCGTGTTTGTGCCAATGGCGTTTTTTGGTGGTTCGACCGGTGCCATCTATCGCCAATTCTCCCTCACTATCGTCTCGGCCATGGTGTTGTCGGTGCTGGTGGCCCTGATCTTGACGCCGGCGCTCTGTGCCACCTTGCTCAAACCTATCAAGCATGGCGAGTCCGGTACCCAGCGCGGCTTTTTTGGCTGGTTCAATCGGGTGTTTGATGCAGGCACCCAGCGCTATCAGAGCGGCGTGCGCAAAATGATCAAACAGGGCGTGCGTTACAGCCTGATCTACGGCGCCATGCTGGCGGTGTTGGCTGTGCTCTTTATGCGGATGCCCACCTCCTTCCTGCCGGAAGAGGATCAGGGGGTCATCATGTCCATGGTGCAACTGCCGGTGGGGGCGACCAAGCAGCGCACCGAAGTGGTGCTGGCGGACATGCGTGACTACTTCCTGAAAAATGAGCAAGAGAACATCGAATCAGTGCTGACCGTGGCGGGCTTTAGCTTCGCCGGTAGCGGCCAAAACAGCGGTATGGCCTTTATCAAGCTCAAGGATTGGAGTGAACGCAATAGCCCAGATCGCAGCGCTAATGCCATCATCGGCCGTGCCATGGGCTATCTGTTTAGCATCAAAGAGGCGCAGGTGTTCGCCTTCAACTTGCCTCCCATCCCTGAGCTCGGGACCGCGACCGGTTTTGACTTCTTCTTGCAAGATCGCGGCGGCATTGGCCACGACCAGCTGATGGCGGCGCGTAACCAGCTGCTTGGCATGGCGGCGCAGGATCCCAACCTCGTGCGGGTGCGGCCAAATGGGATGGAAGATGCACCCCAGCTCGATATTAAGATCGATTACGAGAAGGCGTTAGCGCAGGGGCTCTCCATTGCGGACATCAACAACACCTTGGCGACCGCTTGGGGCTCCTCCTACGTCAATGATTTCGTCGACCGTGGCCGGATCAAGAAGGTCTATATGCAGGCGGATGCGCCTTTTCGGATGAACCCAGAAGATCTCAAGCTTTGGTATGTGCGCAATAGCGCTGGCCAAATGGTGCCTTTCTCTGCCTTTGCCAGCAGCGAGTGGAGTTTTGGCTCGCCGCGCCTTGAGCGTTACAACGGTGTGCCAGCGATGGAGATCGTCGGCGAAGCAGCGCCTGGCAAGAGTACCGGTGATGCCATGGCTGCCATCGAGCAGATGGTGGAGAAGCTGCCACAAGGGGTCGGTATCGAGTGGACCGGGCTCTCTTTCCAAGAGCGTCAGGCCGGTTCACAGGCACCCGCGCTCTATGCCATCTCCTTGCTGGTGGTGTTCCTCTGTTTGGCCGCCCTCTACGAGAGCTGGAGTATTCCGTTCTCGGTGATGCTGGTGGTGCCACTCGGGGTGCTGGGGGCCATTTTAGCCGCCACCTTACGGGGCTTGGAGAACGACGTCTACTTCCAAGTCGGGCTGCTCACCACCATCGGTTTATCGGCCAAGAATGCGATCCTGATCGTCGAATTTGCCAAGGAGCTCTATGACAAGGGGATGGGGCTAGCTGAGGCGGTAGTGGAAGCCGCTCGCCAGCGTCTGCGGCCGATCCTGATGACCTCGCTCGCCTTTATCCTCGGGGTGCTGCCGCTGGTCATCAGCTCCGGCGCGGGGGCAAGCAGCCGTAATGCCATCGGTACCGGCGTAATGGGGGGAATGATCAGCGCCACCGTGCTCGCTATTTTCTTCGTCCCGCTCTTCTTTGTGTTGGTGATGCGTTACTTCACACCGTCGCAGCTAGCGGCAGAGCAGCAGGCTGGCGGCAATGAGACAAAAGATGACCAATGAAATAAGACCTACGGTGGGTAAAGTGGCACAGAAAATATCCGCTTGAACATACGATAGCGTGTTATCTCAGCAGGCAGCCGATAAGGCTGCCTGTTTCTTTACCCATGAATGATATGTTCGAAACAGGTAAAAACGCTGGAATAGCAGTAACGTGTCGCCATATTGCTGAATATTTCACTACCAAATAACGGGCTGGGCAACGTAACGTTTGGATGAAACGCGCAATATCAAGTTGGTTATTAGCTGTAGGTTGCTATCGCATTGTTTTCAAACGAGTTCCATTTAAAATCATCCTGCTATTTCATTTTTAGCTGTTCATTCTGTCTATAAAAGAGATAAAATTCCGCGCCCCAATAGGGCTGTGCTGGAAGCCGCATAGATATCGTCATTGTGTGACGGCATCGACAAATATGCAGGGGATAATCCCCCTTGGAAAAACCAATAATGCTGGAGGACACCATGACCAACAGCATAAACAATCAGGTTAATCGGAGCGCACTGGGAGCTGTAACTCAGGGGCGGTAGCCATGGCTTTTTTTAATAAGCAAGGTGAAGGCGGTTAAATAAACACCTATTTCTGATTTTTTTTAATCCATATTACCCGTCTTTATTTAATGCTTATTGTTGCATCACCCATCTAACGCTATTTCATTTAAACCTGTTGCATGTAGAGATATGACTGCTATGAAAATTCTTGTGACTGGCGGTGCTGGTTTTATCGGCTCTGCCGTGGTGCGCCATATTATCCGCGATACCCAAGACGCGGTGATCAATCTCGATAAGCTCACCTATGCCGGTAATCTGGAATCCCTAGCTGATGTATCGACAAGTGAACGCTATGTTTTTGAACAGGTCGATATTTGTAACCGTGTAGAGCTGGATCGGGTATTTGCCCTGCACCAGCCGGATGCGGTGATGCACTTGGCCGCGGAGAGCCATGTTGACCGCTCCATCACAGGTCCTGCTGACTTTATCGAGACCAATATCGTCGGCACCTATATGTTGTTGGAAGCGGCTCGCGCTTACTGGAGTGGTTTGGATGAGGTACACAAAGCGGCGTTTCGTTTTCACCATATCTCAACCGACGAGGTGTATGGCGATCTGCCCCATCCGGATGAGGTGAGTGCCGGCCATCCTTTGTGGAATAAGCCACTGCCGCTTTTTACCGAAACCACCCCTTACGCCCCCAGCAGCCCCTATTCTGCCTCCAAGGCCTCCAGTGACCACCTGGTGCGCGCCTGGCGCCGTACTTACGGCCTGCCAACCATCGTCACCAACTGTTCCAACAACTACGGTCCTTACCATTTCCCCGAGAAGCTGATCCCGCTGGTCATCCTCAATGCCTTGGATGGCAAGCCGCTACCTGTCTATGGCAAGGGCGACCAGATCCGTGACTGGCTGTATGTAGAAGATCACGCCCGCGCGCTTTATACCGTGGTCACCACAGGTGTGGTAGGGGAGACCTACAACATCGGCGGCCACAATGAGAAGCAGAATCTGGAGGTGGTTCATACCATCTGTGATCTGCTCGATGAGCTGGTGCCTCTGTCTCCCTCGCCCACTCTTAATACTGAAAGGGGAGAGGGCCGGTGTGAGGGGAGAAGCTACCGCGATCAAATTACGTATGTGGCGGATCGCCCCGGTCACGATCGCCGCTATGCGATCGATGCCAGCAAGATGAGCACCGAACTTAATTGGCAACCACAAGAGACTTTCGAATCTGGCATTCGCAAAACCGTGCAGTGGTATCTGGATAACCAGCAGTGGGTTGTAAATGCACGGGACTGAAAATATCAGTGAGCCAACATCAGATGTTGAACCTTATTAATGACACTATCTATGATAAGCGCTTTACCTGTAATCAGGTGTTCATGTTATTTAACAGCCATTTTGATATATTTTACATAATTTAAAATTTAATTATTATATATAGGTATTAATATGAACGTAGACAAAAAAATAAAAATAGCAGTAATCGGTTGTGGTCGTATATCAAAAAATCACTTCGGTTCTATAGAACAACTTTCTGACGAATATGAATTGAGCGCAATTTGTGACAATAATCCAGCCGTATTAGATGAGCATCGTCAGAGATACAAGGTGCCTGCATATCTATCTTTTGATGAATTACTTACAAATGAAAAAATTGATTTGGTTACGCTTTGTACACCTAGTGGCATTCATGCTAGCCAAACAGTCAAGGCTGCAAAGGCTGGTATACATGTAATCACCGAAAAGCCTATGGCCACCAAGTGGGAAGATGGTTTGTCCATGGTTCGAGCATGTGATGAGAGTGGTGTTCGTTTATTTGTGGTTAAACAAAATCGTCGTAATTCTACGCTGCAGTTACTTAAACGTGCGGTAACAGAGAAACGTTTCGGTAAAATTCATATGGTTCATATGAATGTATTTTGGACTCGGCCACAAGAGTATTATGATCGTGCAGCATGGTCTGGAACGTGGGATATGGATGGAGGGGCATTTATGAATCAGGCCACCCACTATGTAGATCTCCTACACTGGTTGATAGGCCCTGTTGAAAAAGTTCAATCAATGCTTTCTACTCACCGTAATATTGAAGTGGAAGATACAGGAGTGGTTAATCTGAAGTGGCGTAATGGTACTTTAGGATCTATGGCTGTAACTATGTGTACTTATCCTCAGAATTTAGAAGGTTCAATCACCATTCTTGGGGAGAATGGTACAGTACGTATTGGGGGCGTAGCTGTAAATGAAATCCAAGAGTGGAATTTTTCTGAATCTAAAGATTATGATAAAGATATAGCACAAGCAAATTATCAAACTACATCTGTGTATGGTTTCGGTCATCCCCCCTATTTTAAAAATGTAGCCGATGTATTACGCGGTAAAGCTGAACCAGAGACAGATGGACGCGAAGGTTTGAAATCACTTGAATTACTAATATCTATATACCGTTCAGCAAGGGATAGTAAAGAAATCGGTTTACCTTTAAACGTCTAATAATAGAGTTTTATCATGAATATAGATAATTTGAATATTGGTGTCATTGGCCTAGGATATGTTGGGCTACCACTGGCTGTCGAATTTGGGAAAAAGTTCCCAACATTAGGGTTTGATATAAAAACAGAGCGAGTAAATGAGTTGCGTTCTGGTCAAGATTTGACTTTGGAGTGTTCACGTGAAGAGTTGATGGAAGCCAATCAGCTTAGCTATACCGACAGACTAGAAGATATCAAACAATGCAATTTTTATATTGTCACCGTACCTACGCCCATTACGGAAGATAAGACACCCGATCTCACTCCTTTGGAGAAAGCATCAGCTGCACTTGCTAGAATAATTAAAAAAAATGATATAGTTGTATTTGAGTCAACAGTCTATCCTGGCGCAACAGAAGAAATTTGTTTGCCAATTATAGAAAAATTATCAGGGTTGAAATTTAATAAAGATTTCTATGCTGGATATAGTCCAGAACGTATCAATCCAGGTGATAAAGTAAACCGTTTAACCACTATTGTTAAAATTACATCAGGTTCAACAGTTGAAGTCGCTGATTTTGTGGACTTGGTATACAGTAAAATTGTTACAGCTGGCACCCATAAAGCCTCATCTATTCGAGTAGCCGAAGCTGCCAAGGTAATTGAAAATACTCAGCGTGACCTCAATATTGCTATTATCAATGAATTTGCAAAAATTTTTAACCGACTTGGCATTGATACTGAAGAAGTTTTAAAGGCTGCAGGCACAAAATGGAACTTCCTGCCCTTTAAGCCAGGTTTGGTTGGCGGTCATTGTATCAGTGTTGACCCTTATTACCTGACTCACAAGGCGCAAGAAGTAGGTTACCGCCCAGAGGTGATTTTAGCTGGGCGTCGTATCAATGATGGGATGGGGGAATACGTTGCCACCCAGCTTGTAAAGAAAATGGCTCGCAATAAAATTCATATTGATGAGGCAAAAGTCTTGGTTATGGGATTCACCTTTAAAGGGGACTGCCCGGATGTGCGTAACACCAAAATCATTGATATCATCAAGGAGCTCAAAGAGTTCAATATGTCAGTCGATATTTATGACAGTTGGGCGGCTAAACATGAAGTTCAAGAGGAATATGACATTGATCTAATTGATCAGCTTGAGCCTGCTAAATATGATGCCATTATTCTTGCAGTAGATCACAGAGAGATCAAAGAGATGGGGGCTGCAGCGATCCGGGCATTGGGTAAACCAGACCATGTTTTGTATGACGTTAAATATGTACTGCCATTGGGTGAATCAGATATCCGCCTATAAATAACACTGCTTTCAATAATATAATA
Organism: Aeromonas cavernicola; assembly: GCF_002795305.1. GTDB lineage: Bacteria > Pseudomonadota > Gammaproteobacteria > Enterobacterales > Aeromonadaceae > Aeromonas > Aeromonas cavernicola. The sequence continues at coordinate 45,303 of NZ_PGGC01000027.1, read as the reverse complement.
TGGCTCATGTAGATATAAGATATTAGCGCGAGTCTATATATTCGTCTGTTGGAGTGGCGATAATGAATTACTTTAAACATGATACGGCCATTGTTGATAATGGCGCGCGAATCGGTGAGGGCAGCCGGGTGTGGCATTTTGCCCATGTCTGTGCTGGCGCTCAAATTGGTGCTGGTGTATCACTCGGCCAAAATGTTTTTGTCGGCAATAAAGTTACCATTGGTGATCGTTGCAAGATCCAAAATAACGTATCGGTGTATGACAATGTACATTTAGCTGAAGGGGTATTTTGTGGCCCCAGCATGGTTTTTACCAATGTGTATAACCCGCGTTCACTGATTGAGCGTAAAGATCAGTATCGTGATACCCAAGTGGGCAAGGGGGCAACGTTGGGCGCAAACTGCACCATAGTGTGTGGTGTGACCATTGGGGAATATGCCTTTATTGGTGCAGGTGCGGTGATTAATAAAGACGTACCTGCTTATGCCTTGATGGTCGGTGTGCCTGCCAAGCAAATTGGCTGGATGAGTGAGTTTGGCGAGCAGTTGGATTTGCCTATTGAGGGGCAAGCACAAGTCATTTGCCCGCATACCGGCGCAATTTACCAACTTGCGGGTAAACAATTACAGAAAATCTAACCTTTTTAAGCAGAAAGGAATTGATATGCAATTTATCGACTTGGTCGCTCAGCAAGCGCGCATAAAAGATAAAATCGATGCGGCGATCCAAACCGTATTACAACACGGCATCTATATTTTGGGGCCTGAAGTTTCGCAATTAGAGCAAGAATTAGCAGAGTTTACCGGGGCAAAACACTGTATCAGCGTGGCCAATGGCACGGATGCGTTGCAAATTGCCCAAATGGCGTTTGGCATTGGCCCGGGTGATGAAGTGATTACCCCTGGCTTTACTTATATCGCCACAGCGGAAACCGTCGCTTTATTGGGGGCAAAACCTGTTTATGTCGATGTGTGCCCGAAAACCTATAACCTCGACCCAGCCAAATTAGAAGCTGCGATCACGCCAAATACCAAGGCAATTATCCCCGTTAGCCTCTATGGCCAGTGCGCCGATTATGATGCCATCAATGAAATTGCGGCTAAATACAATATTCCGGTGATTGAGGATGCGGCGCAAAGTTTTGGTGCCAGTTATAAAGGCAAGAAATCGTGTAACTTAACCACAGTGGCTTGTACCAGCTTTTTCCCGAGCAAACCCTTGGGTTGTTATGGTGATGGTGGGGCTATTTTTACCAATGATGATGAATTGGCTTTGGTGATGCGTCAGATTTCCCGCCATGGTCAGGATCGCCGTTATCATCATATTCGCGTGGGTGTAAATAGCCGTCTCGATACCCTGCAAGCGGCCATCTTATTGCCAAAGTTGGCTATTTTTACCGAAGAATTACAATTGCGTGACAAGGTAGCCGCACGTTATCAGCAGTTACTCAATGAGGCTGGCATTAACACTACCCCCTTTATCGAATCGCATAATACCTCTGCGTGGGCGCAATACACCATCCGCGTTAAAGACCGCGAGCAGGTGCAGAAAAAATTACAGCAAGCCGGTATACCAACCGCTGTGCATTATCCCATTCCACTAAACAAGCAGCCTGCGGTAGCAGATACAAGCGTTAGCCTGCCAATCGGTGATGAAATTGCACAAGAGGTGATCAGCTTACCGATGCATCCGTATATGACGGAAGAAGAGTTACAGCAAGTAGTGCTGGCATTAAGCGCATGAGTTTAATCTATCTGCCTAATATTCAAGGCTTGAGAGCGATCGCGGTTTTGGCCGTGATCGTATTTCATAGTTACCCTGCATGCCTGCCGGATGGCTATGCAGGGCGGGTGCGCTCTTTGTTAAATTTAATAATAAACACATAAATCGAGCAGGTAGTGACCAAGCCTGACTTTCTTTTGCATTAAAAAATAAGTATGCTACTTGATTTCTGAGCATCAAAGTTGTTCGAACTGTTCGAATTTTATACTACTGAAGGTTCTTAATAAATTAAGGGCGGCATCCAGCGTTGTACTTCAGACTTTAACCCGTCCTCACTATCTGAATTCACAATTACTAATTCTTAAATAAGTACACGTCGGAATTAAATGAAAATAAAAAAAAATAATGCATTTATTAGAAATGTGATTACATTGATGACGGGGACAGTTATTGCTCAAGCAATACCAATAGCTATTATACCTGTTCTTACGAGAGTGTTTTCGCCTGAAGATTTTGGTCTGCTTGCGTTATATTCAGCATTAATTTCTATATTAGGGGGGGCCGCAACTGGTCGCTATGAAATAGCTATTATGCTTCCTGAAAGCGATGAAGACGCACGAATTTTATTGCAAGTATCAGTATTGGTGGCAACGATAGTTTCATTAATAATTAGTATTCCTGTTTTTATTTTCAATACTCAAATAGCCAAATTTTTAGGTAATGATGACATTGCGGCTTGGTTGTATCTTGTTCCAATTTCTGTATTTTTTACAGGTGTGTATCAGGCGCTAACTTATTGGAATAACAGACAGAAAAAATTTAGTAATACTGCGGTTTCTCGTATTGGTCAGAGTTTTTTTCAGGGTATATCACAAATATCTTTTGGATTTATGCAGTTAGTAGGGGGGCTTATTTTAGGACAGTTTGTAGGGATTTTTTCTGGATTGCTTTTCCTGCTAAAAAAAGATAAAACTGGTAAGAAGATATTCCAAAAGACTGAGGTTATGCTAATAAAAAAACAGATGTGGAAATATAAAAAATATCCCAGATATGGTATTTTTGGGGCCTTGTGTGATACTGGTGCAGTGCAAATGCCCATTTTGATGCTGACTAAGTTCTATTCTGACTCGATAACTGGTATGTTTAGCCTGACTTTTCGTATTCTTAATATGCCGACATCGATTATTTCATCTGCTATTGCGCAGGTTCTTTTTCAAAAAATAGTCGAGATAAGTAATACGGAACCAGAAAATTTAAAAAAATATATTATAAAGATGTTTTTGTTTCTCTTTGGCATCTATCTACCAGCAGTGCCCATTTTGTTTATATGGGGAGAGCCATTGTTTTCTCTCATTTTCGGACAGGAATGGGGGCGAGCTGGTATATATTCAGGTTACTTAGTCATAGCTGTTGCCATACGTTTTGCGGTTAGCCCATTAAGTGCAGTGCTTGGCTTGGAAAAAAATATAAAGATGGGGGTGTTATGGCAGGTTTTATATCTATGTACTATTACCATAGTACTCTACTTTTGTTCATCACTTTCGGTAGAGCTGTTTCTTATAGCTTTTGTTGTGCATGAAGTGGTTTTATATTTGTTCTATTTGGCTCTTATTATTAAAGGAACTAATGCTGAAATTTCATAATTTCATTAACATAGTGTGATCCCGCCCTGACATCTGTATGGGGTTGACGGTTATCCTACCAAATAAATAGTGGAAAAATTACGGCTGAAGAATGTCTAATGCAATAGTCTGTCGAGGATAAGGGGATTACGATGAATATAAATTTTTCGGGAACAGTATATTTGCAATTTTCAATTTAACAGAGGACTGCAAGTAGCCTTCTCCTTCAATAGTATATTTAAAGTACCTTTTATTTTCCGTGGTGACTACGATAATGATGCTGATTATCAATTTGAGCATCTAGTTATTAGGAAACTTAAAATGTTGAAGATATGACAATAGGCATATATTGGTCAATGTCAAAGTGATGTATGATACTTTGCAAAGACCTGCAACAATTAAGCTGAAATTATCGCGTCTCAGTTATATATATCTGCTCTGAAGAAAGTATAATCGGGTGGTCTAGAGCATAGGGAGCAACCAACTACAATGCAAGTTTCGTCAAAAAGAGGAGATGAACTATGATTGGACCTTTAGGCTATACAAATAGGCTTAGTTCTCGCTTCACCACTTTCCATTAATGCCCAGTTTTTGACTCAGTGGCACAAAAATAATTTGATTTTATTCAGGCGTTAGTAGTTGTGGAAGGTAAGGCGATTTTTAGTTAGGTTTAACTGTTGCTGCAGAAGTAAAGATGAGGCAGCGTTCAAAACGCAGTCAGTAGATCAGTGGGTTTGGCATGATTTTTATTTTCATTGTGATGAACCTGGTGATATTTATTGGCGAATACTTTGGCATTAACTTATGAAAATAAACACTTCAGGTTTGTTGGTTTTATTTTTTGGAATTCAGATCTCATTTTTTATTCTTTACTTAAACTCCAACATTGTAAATGTGGGGGAAATGGGTACTGCATTACCTCTACTGATAGGTTATGTTGTTTTTTCACTTATCTTAATTTTGGCTATTTGGATTAAAAAAAATATTCATTTACGCATTCACTTTATTATATTTTCATTTTTAATCGTCTGGACGTCTGTCAGAGTAACTATTGATCTTGGTGACATGGAGTATCTTAAGCAAATAACTATAGCCACAACTGGAGGGATGCTTCTTTTCTACTTTTTAGGTGCTTTTCTCAGTATTACTTATCAGAGTTCACTTGTTAATAATTACAATGGTGGGATTGCGCAATTTGTTTTGACAGTTTTTTTCATACTTCAAATATGGACGCTATATAATTTTTCACACCGGTTACATCCACACTTATTTTATCTTCTTAATATTGATGGTAGTTACCAAAGGGCTGGCGATTTTCTATCGATTTCATTTATTATTTTTTCTTATTTCTATCTGGCCTATATTTTCACACGAATAGGTCGGATGGTTAGTAAAATAGCTGTTGTTTTTTGGATGTTTACTTATACGGTTTCAACGTTAATGGCACTGGTTAGTTCTCAACTTTTTGGATCTAACAGTGCCACAGCAGTTATAATTGGTGTGTATTTGATTACTTTTGTTATGGCATTGATTATACCCAAAAAAGCTATGTTGTTGAGTTATCTAAGACAGCAATTAGTGTTACCTTGGCGGAAACAATTAATAAAACAGTTTGGGCTGATGGCAATATTTGTGGGGGGGGGAAGTATATTGCTCGTGGTTGCTATTATTAGCGCAACAAATTTTGATATAACCAGCTTACGGTTACTAGGGTTTGGGACGGGTACTAATTCATCTTTATCGAGTCGAGTTGAAATACTTTTAGAAACAGGAGTTAACCAACTTGGTTATGCCCCTATATTAGGAAATATGAACGTTGCTTATATAACGACAGGTGATTCAGGACTAACTCTGCATAGCTTCTTTCCTTATGTCATGGCTAATTTAGGGCTGGTAGGCTTAACACTTGTACTCATGATTTTCACTAGTATTATATTTCAGCTATATTATGAAGCTCGGCGAGGTAAATATACTGGGTTTATTAGTTATAAATTGAATATGGTTGCTCTTTATTCAATGTTTATTTTTATCTATATACTTTTTTTTGCCAATATTGCGACAGGCGTGTCTTGGTCTGTTCTCTGGTTTACGCTTGGTTTTATCTCCAAGCCTTTTTATTTTAGTGAGCGTGTATAATGTGTGGTTTTCTTGGTGGTTTTTTTGAAAGTAGTAAAGATGAGATATTATTGAATAGTGCTCTTGAATTAATACAACATCGTGGTCCAGATCATAGTTCATTTTGTGAGTGTCAGGTTGATGATGGATTTCTATACTTAGGTCATACACGTTTGTCGATCATTGATCTAAGTGACTCTGCGGTACAGCCTTTTCACTCGCAGTGTGGTCGATACATGCTTATATTTAATGGTGAGATATATAATTACAAGGAACTTCGCGTTGAGTTAGCAGCTTTTGGCTTTACTTTTAAGACCGATTCCGATACAGAAGTGCTATTAAATGCGCTAAGTATGTGGGGGGTTGAATGCCTGCCTAGATTGATCGGTATGTTCTCATTCGTCTTTTATGATAAAAAAGAAAAAAGATTATTGCTTGTTAGAGATGCCTTCGGTATTAAACCGTTCTTTTATTCTATCAAAGGTAATGAAATCACTTTTAGTTCGGAAGTCAGAGCACTGCTTAGACTAAATGATGAAAAAGCTAAGCCTAACTTGCAACGTGCTTACGATTACTTGGTGCATGGTGACTACGATTCAAATCAAAATTCATTTGTAGACGGTGTAATGCATTTATTGCCTGCGCACTATTTTACTTTTGACTTAAAAAACAAAACTGCTACTAGACCAGAACGATGGTGGCATCCTGATATCAATACGAATGAGAACATTAGTTTTGATGATGCAGTTATTCAACTGAGATCACTGTTCTTAGATAGTGTTAAGCTACACCTCCGAAGTGATGTTCCATTAGGTGTTGCTTTATCAGGTGGGATCGACTCATCTTCAGTTGTATCCGCTGTGCGATATTTAGAACCTAATATTCAGCTTAATACCTTTAGTTATATCGCTAGCGATGAAAGAATTTCAGAAGAAAAATGGGTTGATATAATAAATGATAAAATGAAGGCAATAGGACATAAAGTCATTGCAGACCAAAATGAAATGATAGCAGATTTTGATGATATGCTTATTAAACAAGGAGAACCATTTGGTGGAACTAGCATTTATGCTCAGTATCGGGTCTTTAAATTAGCAAAGCAAAATGGCATCACGGTTACGTTAGATGGCCAAGGTGCAGATGAACTCCTGGCTGGTTACTCCGGTTATCCTGGTCATCGGTTATTGAGTATTCTTGAAACGGAAGGTTTAATTACTGCGCATCGGTATGTGAAACGTTGGTCAAAGTTTCCAGGGAGAAATTACTTTCTAGCTTGGAAATACCTCGCTAGTGTTAGGTTGCCACAGTGGTTATATGTTATTGCAAGAGAGAAGATGGGGCGAAAGTTTCAACCCAAATGGCTAAATATTGACTACTTAGCTAAAAATAATGTGAATTTTATAAATAATCGTGATGAACTTAGCACACATAATAAAGGGAAACGAGTAAAAGAAGCATTAGCTAATTCTTTAATGAATAGAGGTTTGCCATCATTGTTGCGTCATGGTGATCGCAACTCAATGGCATTCTCGATAGAAAGTCGTGTGCCATTTCTAACATTACCACTAGCAGATTTTCTGTTGTCACTTCCGGAAAGTTATCTAATTTCAGACGATGGGGTGACAAAACACGTATTCAGAGAAGCGATGCGCGGAATAGTACCAGATGAACATTTGGATCGTAAGGATAAAATTGGTTTTGAGACGCCAGAATATACTTGGCTTTTAAATATGGCTGATACTATCATAACATGGATTTACGAATCACCAGATCTAGCATTTATTAATAAACAAGAGTTGATTAATGAGTTTGAAAGCATTGTCTCTGGTCAACAGGCATTTGATCGAAGAGTATGGCGCTGGGTTAATTATTTACGCTGGTGCACTCTAGTGGGTGTTAAATGAGAATCACTAATTTAGTATTAAACGATTTTACTAATGATAGTCGTGTGTTGAAAACATCTTTATCTCTCATGTCTTTTGGGTTTGATGTTAAAGTGGTAGCATTACACAGCGACGGTTTATTGATAAATGAAAATGTAAGTGGAGTGAGTGTTAACAGAGTCTCCTTAATGACGAGGAGATGGCCTAAAAGTATTTTTTTTCAACTGATTAAGTTAGTTGAATTTATAATTCGTTTTAGTCTTTCCTATAGAAAAAGTGACATTTTACATTGTAATGATTTAAATGGACTTTTTGTTGGCGTCATTTGTAAATGCACTAGGCCTGCCATTAAATTGATCTATGATTCTCATGAATTTGCAATTAATGATATTCCTAACCAATCAGCTTGGTCCATAAAGTTTAAAAAATTTCTTGAGGGCATATTAATAAATTTTGCATGTAGAGTTATTAATGTTAGCGATTCTATTGCGAATGAATACTCCCATATTTATAATATTCCAAAGCCTTATTTAGTTATGAATTGTCCTCTCTATCATGAGCAATCTAAGCGTAATTTGTTTCGTGAATATTTTGGAATAAGGTCAGATCAAACGATTTTTCTATATCAAGGTGGATTGACTCAAGGCCGAGGTATTGAGCTATTGCTAGAAGCTTTTTCTGATATTGAATCAGATAAAAATGTATTGGTTTGTATGGGATATGGGCCACTTACTAATCTAATAAAAGATAGCTCCAGACTGCAATCAACTATCTTTTATCATCCTGCGGTCAGCCATGAAGTGTTGTTAAATTACACTAGTTCGGCTGATTATGGTGTTTCTTTTATTGAAGATTCTTGTTTAAGTTATCGTTTTTGCTTACCAAATAAGATATTCGAGTATCTTATGGCTGGTTTACCCGTATTAACGTCCAATCTCTTCGAGATGAAACGTTTAGTCGAAAATGAGGGTGTGGGGATCGTTGCTGAAGATAATACGGTAGATGGCTTTAGAAAAGCGGTTACGGAATCCCTAAATCAAAATTATGAAACGATTCAAAAAAATGTTTTCGTTGCGCGAAAAAAATACTGTTGGCAACAGCAAGAAAAAGTACTCAGAGAAGTTTATCATGCGATTTAATCTAAAAGTAACTCACCTTACTTCCGTCCACTCGCGTTTCGATACGCGTATCTTTTTAAAAGAGTGCTGCTCACTTGCTACTCACGGTTACTCAGTTGCCTTGATTGTAGCCGATGGAAAAGGCGATGAAAGCAAGTCGGGTGTTGCTATTTATGATGTGGGCTTATCTAAAGGTCGTTTAGATCGTATCCGTCATGCCCCTGGCCGAGTATTAGAAAAGGCGCTTGAATTGAATGCGGATATTTATCACTTGCATGATCCTGAGCTGATCCCGATTGGTTTAAAGCTAAAGAAATTAGGCAAGACGGTGATTTTTGATGCCCATGAAGATGTGCCCAAGCAACTGCTAGGCAAGCCTTATTTAAATATGCCAGCAAAATGGTTTCTATCTAAAAGCTTTGCTATTTTCGAGCATTGGGCTTGCCGTAAACTCGATGCGGTCGTGGCTGCCACGCCCTTTATTCGTGATAAATATCTAAACATAGGCATAAAGTCGATAGATATCAATAACTACCCCTTGTTAGGTGAATTAGCAACGGTGAGTACCAATTTGCCGGATAAAAAGTGCCAGGTTTGCTATGTAGGGGGGCTGGCGCAAATACGTGGCATAGATGAAATTGTTCAAGCGATAGCCATTTCGCTAGCTTCAGCGAGATTAGCCATCGCGGGTAGTTTTCGTGAATCTGATTTTGAGGTAAAGATCAGAGCAAGAAATGGGTGGTCTCAGGTAGATTTTTTGGGTTGGCAAGATCGTAATGGAATTCGTAAAACACTCAATGAATCTGTAGCTGGTTTAGTTACGTTGCATCCGATAATTAATTATCTGGATGCTTTGCCGGTAAAAATGTTTGAGTATATGGCGGTAGGCTTGCCTGTCATCGCTTCTGATTTTCCTTTTTGGAAAGAAATTATCGAAGATAATCAGTGCGGATTATGTGTCGATCCATTAGATCCGCAAGCTATTGCCAACGCGATTGATTATTTAGTTACGCATCCACATGAAGCTGAAATGATGGGGCGTAATGGCCAACAAGCGGTGCAGCAAAAATATAATTGGACTATTGAAGAATGCAAACTGCTCGATTTTTATCAATCATTGAATAAATGAGCCAACTATGCAGACAAGCTTAACCGTTATCGGTGCACGTCCGCAGTTTATTAAAGCCTGTGTCGTTTCACGGGCGATGGCACAGCACAGTGGGCTGACAGAAATTATTGTGCATACCGGTCAGCACTTTAATGCCTATATATCGGAAATCTTTTTATCCAACGGGGCATCCCTAAGCCGGATGTTCAGCTTGATATTCATGGCGACAACCACGGTGAGATGACAGGTAAAAAGGTGGCTGAAATTGAGCGGGAGCCATTAGCTCATAAACCGGATCGTGTTTTGGTATATGGCGACACGAACTCTACCTTGGCAGCAGCTAAATTGCATATTCCGGTCGTGCATGTTGAAGTAGGGGCTAATGAATTGGTCGGTACTGACTCCGCGCGTATTAGCGTATTATTGCCGCCGCAACCCGCCACCTTGGTCGAAAAATAGAAGATATCCAATAACTTTATGGCGGCGGTCAAGTAGCGCTGCGTGTTGTTGATGTATTGGCCGCAGGAGGCTGTGATGAATAGCAATGTGATGAATGTAGCGACCAAAACCGCCTGGATAATTAATCAATATGCGTCAACACCAGCCACCGGAATCGGTGGACGGCATTATTATTTAGCGCGAGAGTTGGTAAAGCAAGGCTATCAGGTTTATCTGATAGCCTCCTCGGCAAATCACTTATTGCATCATAAACCTGAAATCAATCAACCTTATAAAGTTGAACAGGTGGATGGTGTTGATTTTGTTTGGGTTAATATGCCACAGTATAGTGATGCACACAGCAAGCGACGGGCATTAAGCTGGTTTGTTTTTGCTTGGCGTTTGCAAGGGTTGGTTAATGTTTTAACAAAACCAGATGTTATTCTCTATTCATCCCCATCTCCCATTGCTTTTCTAGGTGCAGAGTGGTTAACCAATAAATTCAATACGCGATTGGTCTTTGAAGTGCGTGATATTTGGCCGTTAACCTTGACTAAAATTGGTGGATATTCAGCTAAACATCCATTTATTAAAATAATGCAGTGGATAGAAGATCGCGCTTATCACCGCGCTGATGCAGTGATATCAAATTTAAAAAATTCCGTCGAACATATGGTTTCGCGTGGTATGTCACGGGAAAAGTTTAGCTGGATCCCTAATGGTTTTTCACTCGATGAAGTGAATAAAAACGTGCCGCTGTCGGATTCTGTGTACCAGCAATTGCCACAAGATAAGTTTGTTGTCGGTTATACCGGGACTTTAGGCGTTGCCAATGCGCTGGATACCTTTATCTTGGCGGCAGACAAATTACGTGAGCATACCGATATTGTGTTTGTTTTGGTCGGTGGTGGCAAAGAAAAAGCTTCGTTACAGGCAATGGTATCGAGCAAGAGACTTCATAATGTCATTTTTATTGAACCTATTCCTAAAGTAAAAATTCAAGCAATGTTAAGTTATTTCGATGTCTGTTATATTGGTTGGTTGAATGATGATCTTTATCGTTTTGGTGTCGGGGCTAATAAAATACCGGAATATTTATACTCTGGTAAGCCAGTCTTGCATGCTTATTCAGGTGCCTGTGATCCCATCACTGAATATGGTGCCGGCATTCAAGTTTCTGCTGAAAATGCCCATGAATTAGCCCAGGCAGTGTTAAAGTTGTATCACCTGCCGATGGGGGATCGAACATTATTCGGTGCTAATGGCCACAAGGCTGCAATGGCGCAGTACGAGTATGGCCAACTGGCTCAACAATTGGCAAAGGTGATATTTTTAGCTAACTAGCAATCACTATTAATAGTGATTGCTGAAGGAAGTTTATTATTGGTTATATAATTTCCACATCGTCTTCTTAAATTTAGTGATAAAATAATGAAAAGACTCTTTGATTTCATTGTCTCCTTTTGCGCTCTATTATTATTTTCCCCTGTTATCGCCTTAGTGGCCTGGAAAGTTCGAAAAAACCTAGGTTCCCCTGTGTTGTTTCGACAAACGCGACCTGGCATCTATGGCAAACCTTTTGAGATGGTGAAGTTTCGCACCATGAAAGATGCAACGGATGTACAGGGTAACATTTTGCCGGATGCTGAGCGAATGACGTCGTTTGGCAATAAGCTGCGTAGCAGTAGTTTGGATGAATTGCCAGAGTTGTGGAACGTATTAAAAGGTGATATGAGCCTTGTCGGCCCTCGGCCACTGCTTATGCAATATTTGCCGCTCTACAGTTCTGAGCAAGCGCGTCGCCATGAAGTTCGTCCTGGTGTGACTGGTTGGGCACAAATTAATGGCCGCAATACCCTAAGTTGGGAAGATAAATTCAAACTAGACGTATGGTATGTGGATAACCATTCATTGTGGTTAGATTTTAAAATATTGCTATTAACTTTTAAAAAAGTAATTTTTAAGGAAGATATATCTGCTAGTGATCATGTTACTATGGCTCCATTTATTGGTAATATAAAGCAAGGTGAATACCGTGACTAAGTGTGCAATTTTAGGTGCAAGTGGTCATGGTAAAGTTATTGCCGATATGGCAGAGCTTAATGGGTATACAGAAGTTCATTTTTTTGATGATCGATGGCCACAGTTGAATAGTATTGCACATTGGTCAGTTAAAGGTGATACCCCTCATTTATTAGATTCAGTATCAACTTATGATCTAGTCACAGTGGCGATAGGCCATAATACTATACGTTTGAATAAACTAGAGTTATTAAAAAACGCGGGTGCAAAGCTAATGCCATTAATTCATCCCAGCGCAAGTGTTAGTCGTTATGCTAATTTAGGGCAGGGTTCAGTTGTAATGGCAAATGCAGTTATTAATGCTTTTGTATCTATCGGCATCGGGGCAATTATCAATACATGTGCAAGTGTTGATCATGACTGTGAACTGGCGGATGGTGTGCATATTAGCCCAAATGCTAGCCTAGCAGGATCCGTTCATGTAGGTAGATTAAGTTGGATTGGTATCGGTGCCCAAATTAAGCAACTGACTCGTATTGGTCATGAAGTCGTTATCGGTGCTGGTGCGACTGTTATTCGTGATGTCCCTGATTTTGAAGTGGTTGTTGGCACTCCCGCCTCTACAATCTCACGTAAATAATAATTGTCGATAATAAGGAATATACCGTGTTAAATACTGCATTTTCCCCTTGGCCTTCTTTTACGCAAGAAGAAGTTGATGCGGTGAGCAGGGTGCTACAGTCTAATCAGGTTAATTATTGGACTGGTACGGAATGCCGTAAATTTGAGCAGGAGTTTGCGACATGGGTTGATACTAAATATGCAGTTGCACTTGCTAATGGCACTCTTGCTCTTGATTTAGCGCTTAAAGCATTAGGTGTGGGAGCTGGCAATGATGTTATTGTTACTCCACGTACTTTTTTAGCCTCTGCTTCTGCAATAGTGACTGCTGGTGCTAATCCTGTATTTGCCGATGTTGATCTTAATAGCCAAAATATTACCGCTGATTCAATTCGTGCCGTGCTAACGCCTCGTATTAAAGCGGTGATTGTCGTGCATTTGGCGGGTATGCCTGCAGATATGGACCCAATAATGTCTTTGGCTGCAGAGTTTGGCTTTTATGTGATAGAGGATTGTGCACAGGCACATGGTGCCAAATATAAAGGACGTTCCGTAGGGTCAATTGGTCATATTGGGGCTTGGTCATTTTGCCAAGATAAGATTATGACCACGGGTGGCGAAGGCGGTATGGTCACCACGAACAGTGAGGCTCTTTGGCAAGCCATGTGGTCTTATAAAGATCACGGTAAAAGTTATGATGCTGTTTATCATAAACAGCATGCACCAGGTTTTCGTTGGGTGCATGACAGTTTTGGTACCAATTGGCGTATGATGGAGATACAAGCGGTAATTGGGCGTATTCAGCTTGCACGCATGAATAATTGGACCGCTGCTCGTATAGAAAATGCCGCTAAACTCGATGCGATAGCATCTGTATATCCCCTGCTCCGTGTAGTTCATGTTCCTGATTATGTTATTCATGCAGAATATAAGCACTATTTTTTTGTTAAGCCTGAACTTTTAGCTCCTGGCTGGAGTAGGGATAAAATTATTGAGGAAATAGTATTACGTGGCGTGCCTTGTTATCAGGGAAGTTGTTCAGAAGTTTATTTAGAAAAGGCATTTAACAATACTCCTTGGCAACCTGTAGAGCGTCTTCCTAATGCTAAGATATTAGGTGAAACTAGCCTAATGATGTTAGTTCATCCCACATTAACTAAAGATGAGATAGCGAAGTCATGTAATGTACTAGCTGAAGTTTTATTATTAGCTAGCAGTTAGATTTCGTGGTTATAGATACGCTTCTTATTCATGCTTATGCCTGTTTTTAAATTAAGGTGAAATAATGTTTTCGATATTTCTTAGCCTCCCCAGAATATATAAGCGAACTATTAGCGTATTGGTTGATCTGCTCTTGCTTACGCTATCTTTTTGGGGTGGCTATTGGGTTAGACTTGATGCAAAAACACCATTGCAAAGCCTCATGCATTGGCAGATGTTGGCATTATTATTACCAATCACCATTATTATATTTATGAGGCTTGGTCTTTACCGAGCTGTATTACGCTACGTTGGCTTTAAAGTACTGTGGACAGTCTCGTTAGGCGTTTTTATATCAACAATGTCATTGGTAATTCTTGCCTTCTTTATGGAGGTTACATTACCAAGAACAGTATCGTTGATTTATTTTTCCTTTGCGCTGTTGTTAGTCGGTGGCATACGTTTATTTTTCAGAGCATTAATACATCACGGTCAATCTAAAAAAATAGCAGTTTTAATTTATGGTGCTGGTGCATCTGGACGACAATTGCAGTTAGCATTAAATCAGGGGAAGGAGTTTTTTCCTGTTGCATTTATTGACGATGAGCCGACTTTACGTAAAACAGTCATTCAGGGGATTAGTGTATATAGCCCTGACTGGGTTGGTGAGTTAATCCAGCGTTTCGAAATAAAGAAAATTTTATTAGCGATGCCAAGCGCGTCAAGAGCTGTACGTCAGGATGTTCTTCGTAGGTTAGAGCATTTTCCCTGTGAAGTTCTCTCTATCCCTGGTATGGCAGATCTGGTTGCAGGCAAAGCACATATTGATGAGCTTAAAGAAGTTTCTATTGAGGATTTACTAGGACGAGATCCTGTAGACCCGATACCAGAATTGCTTAATGCCAATATTACAGGAAAGCGAGTAATGGTGACTGGTGCTGGGGGATCTATCGGATCAGAACTGTGCCGTCAAATTATTCGCTGTCAGCCAGCAAAATTAGTATTATTTGAACTTTCTGAATATGGATTATATGCCATAGATAAAGAGCTTAATGAACTATGTCGTGCCGAAGGTTTACTTGTTGAGATTGTTCCTTTACTCGGATCTGTGCAAAGACAACATCGTTTACAGGCAGTGATGAATAGTTTTCAGATCCAAACTGTCTATCATGCTGCTGCTTACAAACACGTTCCATTAGTTGAATATAACGTTGTAGAAGGTGTGCGTAATAATGTCTTTGGCACGCTTTATTGTGCCCAAGCTGCGATTAGAGCACAGGTCGAAACCTTTGTATTAATTTCAACCGATAAAGCTGTTCGTCCAACTAATACGATGGGGACTACGAAACGTTTGGCTGAACTCGTGTTACAAGCATTATCATTAGCTCAAAGCAAAACCAGATTTTGTATGGTGCGTTTTGGTAATGTATTAGGATCTTCTGGTTCGGTTGTGCCACTGTTTCGCAAGCAAATTCATAATGGCGGACCTCTGACCGTAACTCATCCAGATATTATTCGTTATTTTATGACAATTCCCGAGGCATCACAGCTCGTGATCCAAGCGGGGGCAATGGGACATGGTGGCGATGTATTTGTCTTAGATATGGGTGAACCCGTCAAGATAATAGATCTTGCTCATCGCATGATTCGGTTGAGTGGCCTGACACTGAAGAATGAACAAAAACCTCATGGTGACATTGAGGTAAAAATTACTGGATTACGGCCAGGTGAGAAACTCTATGAGGAGTTATTGATCGGTGAGCAGGTTGAAGGAACCGCGCACACTAGAATAATGAGAGCATCAGAGCAAATGGTCCCATGGTCAGAGCTGCGGCTCTTTCTAATAGAATTAGACGGCGCATGTCATCGCTTTGATCACGAAGGAATTCGTAGTTTATTATTACAAATACCAGCGGGATTTAATCCATCAGATGGAATTTGTGATCTTGTTTGGAAGGAAAGAGAGTGTGTGCAAAGTGAACCATCACAGGGTGTCATAGATGATCTTGGCTTTTTAAATTCTGGTGCTAATCTTTCTGTTCATTAATTAGGGGGGTCATGTGTATCTTAAGTCAGTGATATTACTTGGTATAAATGGTCAGTTAGGAAAGGCACTCGTTGCAGAAATTAAAAAAGATAGCTGTGTAAGTGCCGATTTCTTTATAGAAAAAATATATAAAAATAATATTTCTAGCATTATCAATAATGCTGTCTTTACCAAAAATGCCCAAGTCATTATTAATGCAATCGCATATACTTCTGTTGAGCATGCAGAAAATAAGCCAGACGAAGCAGTGATGTTAAATTATAAAGTCGTATCGGAGTTGTCTTATATTGCAAAGCAACGTGACTTGTTATTAGTACATTTTTCGACGGACTATGTTTTTGATGGCAGTGGTCAAACACCTTGGAGTGAGGGCGATACTCCAAACCCATTAAACATCTATGGTCAAAGTAAATACTTAGGTGAGCAGGCCATTATTAACAGTGGTTGTCGCTACCTTATTATTCGTACTAGTTGGCTACATAGCCCTTGGCGCAATAACTTTCTCAAAATGATGCTCCGTTTGGGAGTGACTCAACCTGAGTTAAGAGTTGTTTCCGATCAGTTTGGAGCCCCAACATCAGCGATAATGCTGGCAGAAATGACGCTACTCGCGATTAAGCGTGTATTAGCTGACCCTTCACTTTGTGGTTTATATCATATGACAGCCAGCGGTGAGACGAGTTGGTATGAATATGCCCGCTTTATTTTTCACCAAGCGCATGAAATAGGGCTATGCACTAATATACCGAGGATAATACCTGTCACGAGTGAACATTATCCCAGTATCGTTAAACGGCCGCTTAATTCACGACTTGATTGTTCTCTTTTTACCCATGTATTTGGAAAGCCGCTCCCTAAATGGCAAACTGGTGTCATTGAGACGCTGCAGTGGTTACATATAAATCCAGACCTTATATTATGACTATCCTCTTTAATTCTTACAGTTATCATCCGATAGTATTTATTTATGCAGTATAAATCGCTAGCGTTACCAGATGTGATACTTATTACACCTCATATTCATCGAGATGTTCGTGGTTCTTTTCAGGAGTGTTTTCGCGAAAGTGAATTTAAAATATATTGTGGTCATTATCACTTTGTTCAAGATAATATAAGCCGTTCGAAAAAAGGGACATTACGAGGTCTACATTATCAAAAAAATAAGCCTCAAGGAAAATTAATTCAAGTTATTACCGGTCGTATTTTTGATGTTGCGGTAGATATGCGACCTAACTCCATCACCTATGGTCAGACTGTAGGTTATATACTTGATGCTGACCAAGGTGAATTATTGTGGATCCCACCTGGTTTTGCTCATGGCTTTTATGTTATGAGCGATCATGCAGATATTCATTATAAATGTACCGATTACTATAGCGCTGAGGATGAGTGTGCTATTCACTGGAATAGCCCGAAGCTAAATATTGCATGGCCTTTGTTAAAGGAGCAAAGGTTATATCTGTCTGAGCGAGATTTAATCGCACCCAATTTTAGTTGATGAGTGTAGTTATATTTTTATACCAATATTAGCTGATAATAGAGAGATAGTATGAACGATAAAGTTCCTTCAATTCCCCCGCAGTTGATGCACACGGTATCTTCTGATGAAATTGATTTACGAGAGTTGGTGTTAGTGCTATGGCGGCATAAAACCTTTATTTTACTGGTTACAATCTTATTCACTGCTATTGGTATCAGTTACGCGTTGACTGCACGCCAAGTATGGGTGAGTCAAGCTGTGATCACTTCCCCTTCCATTGAGCAGTTGAATACCCTGAAATTAGATATCGATAAACTCTCTAGCACTATTCCATTGGAGTTGATGAATCAAATAGACTTGTCTGAATTTAGCAAAGCAGAGTTATATAAAAGCTTTATTTACACTTTTAATAGTATTGATAATAAACGTCAGTTTTTTGAAGAGCGAGGAATTATTGCTGAAGAGCTGAGTAAAAAAGATGACGGCGATGAAAAACATAAAAAAGCACTGGTTAATCGATTAAGTGAGGGGGTTATCGCTAAGCTTGCCGATAAGACCAGTAATGATATGACGCTTTCTTTTTCTGCTGATACCGCAGTGTTAGCTAAGCAGCGACTGCAGGATTATATTGCGTTTACGCAAAAAAAACAGACCTTGGATAAGTATTCAGCGCTCAATTATATTATTAAAAATAGAGTCGACACCTTAACTATTAAATATGACAACCTTAAAACGGATACGCTTAAAACACTGCAAGACAATATTAATCGGATTCAATATAGTTTGCGTATTAGCCAAGCGGCTGGGGTAGAAAAACCACTTGAGCGAACTTACAGCGGTAGCGAGCTTTTTAATATTGATTTAGGTAGTAAAGCGTTAGCTGAAAAATTAAAAGTGTTTGAAGAAATCAAAAACCCAGAGTTATTAGATCCTAAGTTAGGGCAAATTCGTCTCCGGCTCGATAGCCTGAAATCGTTAAAATTAACACCTGTCCCCTTTTACTCTTTTCAGATGCTCGGCTCACCTGAGGAACCGCTGACGCGCGATAAACCAAAACGTTCGTTGATTGTGGTGCTCGCTACATTACTCGGGGGGATGCTAGCTGTGGCCATCGTATTAGTACGCCATGCCTTTCGTAAGCCTGCCGCTCAGCAGTAATATTATCCGCTAGTCATTCTCTGCTAGTCATGATCTGCCAGTAAAAGTAGCGTGCTGATGGATGAAATAGATCTTCAGCTCGCCGCTTTTTCACTCCTCGATATTCATATCGACATTTATCTTGGTAATACCCGCGATAACATTCCACTTGCCTTGTGACATGCCATGTTTTCTTGGCTACCAGCACGTCTGTCATGGCAATGATGTTGGTGTGTTAACTGCATGAGCATTGATTTCACTAACCTGTTGCTCAATGCCGAGTAATAACCCTCTTTTGGTGGCTGGGATGTTAGGCTATTCTGGCCACCACAATGTGCCATCGAATTAACAGGATGCAGCTTTATTCATGTCGTCCACTGCGCTTAGTTCTCGCCTTCCAGCTAGTCAAACTCCACTGTTTTTCCGTTTGGACAAGCGCGGCCAGCGATTGGTGGCGCTAACCGATGTGATGCAAACCCCGCTTTACTGGCTGGATGAGCCCAGAGCCCCTTGGCCTAATCAGTTGCCTGATGCGTTACGCCTGCCTATCGAGCAAGCACTGCTGCATAGCCAAGGGGGACGGCTGACGCTGCGCTTTGCTGACTTGCTCTGGCATATCACCTTTGCCCATGAACAGGGGGATTTTTGGCTCATCTGCTTGCAGACTCAGCGCCAAGGGCCGATCGCCGATCTTAGGCTGCAGCTGCCCAGGCTGAGCCAGATGGCGAGCCAGCAGCAATATGTCTTGTTGCTTGAGAGCCTCAAAGAGATGTTAGGGGCTGATAGGGTTATCTTTTGGCACTACCAAGCCAGTAGCACCCTAGGAGGGGAGCAACTGACGCCGGTGTTTAGTTTAGGGACTGAGCCGCTGTCACCAATACGGGGTGACAGCCGTTATATTCGCGCCCTGCGTACGCGAAAGTCACTGCGTTTTTCAGAGTCCTCTCACCAACCGATGTTAAGCCAGCACACCTATTTGGCTGCGGCGGGTGTCAGCTCTCGATTAGATGGCGCCTTATTAGAGCAGGGGCAGCTACTTGGGGTGTTGAGCATCGAGTATCTCGATCCCACCCCCTTGGGCGATGAGATGCTGCAGCTGGTGCGCAGCTGTGCTCAGTTGCTTGGCCACTGGCAGCCGGTGGCGGCGTCTGAATTGGCGAACGAGTTGGTGTTGCCAGCAGTGTTATCGCAATTGACGGGCTTACCTTATTGCCAAGCCTTGCTGCAATGGGCCATCACCACCAGTGGTGCCCGAGTCGGTTGGATTGGCGAGTTTCAACCCAGAGGTGAGTTGCTGTGGTGCCATCAGCGCTGTATTTGGCCACAGACGGGCACAGATGGGATCACCCCCAGTCAGCTCGATGCTGGCCCTGAGCGTGACATATTCCTGCATGGTCAAGCGATCTATATCGATCAGATCCGGCTACGTTATCCCCAAGCGACTCGACTACTGGCGTTTAATACCCCTGTTTATATCGGTATCCCGCTTTATCTGGATAAAAAGGCGCCAGTGGGCGTGTTAACGCTGCTGCTCGATCATCCATTGAGCGATCCCATGCCACTGCTTGATTTGCTCAGTAGCCAGCATGAGCGGGCGGCCAGTGAAGTGCAGCGGCTGAGCAGCGATGATGCGTTGAGATTGGCGGAGGTGGCATTTCAAACCCACGATGGCCTGCTGATCCTCGATCGCAATGGCGCGATCCTCAAAGCGAATCGCTCTTTTTGCCGTATTACCGGTTTTAGCGAAGAGCAGGTCATTGGCCGCACGATCGATCTGCTTCGTCCCACCTATTATGGCGATAACTTCAAGGCCGATGTGCTACGCACCCTAGAGATGCAAGAGTGCTGGCTGGGGGAAGAGCGCTGTTTGCATCAACAGGGCCACCTTTTTCCAGTCCGGTTGATGGTCAGCCGGGTTAAGGAGCCGCAGGGCGGGGTGACCCACTTTATCTGCAGCTTTTACGACATGACCCAAGAGCGTGAAGCGGCCAAACACATTGAGCAACTTGCCTACTATGACGATTTAAGCGGTCTCTATAACCGTCGTAGTTTTAACCAAACCCTGCAAGCGACCCTCAATGCTGCCAATGATCAATGGGGCGCCTTGCTGTTGGTGGATCTTGATAACTTTAAAGCGATCAATGACTCATTGGGTCATGCGTGCGGGGATCGGCTATTGCAGGCGGTGGTGGCGCGCTTTCAGGATTTACCGCAAGACAATCTCGTGCAAGCTCGGATCTCTGGGGATGAATTTGCGCTGTTATTCACTCAGTTAGGGCAGGGGGAGGTGACGGCCAAGATCCTTGCCGAGCATTTCGCCCGCGAGTTAATGCGGCTGTTCAGTACGCCATTTGACATCGGTGATCACAAATTGCACTGCAGTGCCTCGGTGGGTATCAGTCTCTTTTCCTGCCGTGAGCAGGATCACTGGACCTTAATGCAACAGGCAGATACGGCTACCCACATGGCTAAGCGGGCAGGCCAAGGCAGCTATGTCTTCTTCACTGAAACCATGGCTGAGCAGGAAAGACACCGCTTAACCCTGACCAATCAACTCCGCAATGCCCTGCGCCTGAATGAGTTATCACTTCACTATCAGCCCCAGTACCGGGTCGATAATGGCTCCCTATATGGGGTGGAGGCACTGCTACGCTGGCAGCGGGCCGATGGCACCATGGTTTCCCCTGCCGAGTTTATCCCCATCGCCGAGGAGACCAGCCTGATCCTGGAAATTGGCTACTGGGTGATGAAAACCGCCTGTGCCCAATACAGCTTCTGGCTGAACCAAGGGCTCTGCATTCCCCATCTGTCGGTTAACGTCAGTGCTCGTCAGTTCCATACCCAAGGGTTTGTGCAGCAAGTGGAATATATTCTGCGCGATACCGGTGTACCGCCCTCCCGCTTGCTACTTGAGGTGACCGAGTCGGTGGTGCTTGAAAATCGCCGCGACAGCATCGCGCGAATGCGCCAACTCAAAGCGCTTGGCATTCTTATCTCTATCGATGATTTTGGCACCGGCTACTCCTCGCTTGCCTATTTGCGGGATCTCCCCGCTGACGAGGTCAAACTAGACCGCAGCTTTATCCAGACCCTGGTGAACAGCGAACAGGATCGCGCCATCGTCAAGGCGATTCTCGACTTGGCTCAGGTCTTTCGTTTTACCGTCACGGCAGAAGGGGTTGAAGAGACCGCCCAACTGGAGGTGCTCAAGATATTGGGGTGCCAACATTACCAAGGCTTTCTGACCAGCCGACCACTGACCGTCAACGGACTTGAACAGCTACTTTGTCCCACCGAGGCTGACTAAAGGTATAGGAACAATAGGGATTTTTGGCATAAAATGGCGGCCTGACCGAACCGTTGGAGTTGTCTATGTCTGTCACGAACCCGATCCCTGTTGCGAATATCAGCGAACCAGCCGAGGCGCCAGGCGTCATTGGCCGAGTTCACTCTGTTGAAACCTGCGGCACGGTGGATGGTCCCGGCATCCGGTTTATTGTGTTTATGCAGGGCTGCCTGATGCGCTGCAAGTATTGCCACAACCGCGATACGTGGGATACGCAGGGCGGTCGAGAGATGACCGTGCCCGAGCTGATGAGTGATATCACTAGTTATCGTCACTTCATGAATGCCTCTGGCGGCGGCGTGACAGCATCCGGTGGCGAGGCCATGTTGCAGCAAGCATTTATTGCTGAGCTGTTTGCCGCCTGCAAAGCAAAAGGCATTCACACCTGTCTTGATACCAACGGTTTTGTCCGGCAGATGGATGAGCAGGTTGATAAGGTGCTCGACAACACCGACCTCGTATTACTCGACATCAAGCAGATCAACGATGACAAACACATCCCGTTGACCCACGTGAGCAATAAGTACACCTTGGAGTTTGCCCGCTATCTGGCGGCGAAAGGCAAAACCATGTGGATCCGCTATGTGGTGGTGCCGACCTGGACTGATGATGAGCAGAGTGCAGAAGCATTAGGTCAGTTCATCGCCGAACTGGGGGAGAGTGTTGAGAAGGTGGAGCTGCTGCCTTATCACGAGCTGGGTAAACACAAATGGGATGTCTTGGGTGATACCTATGATCTGACGGGGATCAAACCGCCGAGCAAAGAGACCATGGATCGGATCCAAGGCATTATTGGTCGCTATCACCACAACGTGAAGTATTGATTTACCACTGGGCCGCTCTCGTTTGCAAGGCAGCAGCGGCTTAGGTTATCTCCACTTGCCCGAGTAAACGCGCATGAGTGAAGGACAACTCGCCGCCCTCATCTGCTGGCTCATATTGCTGCTGTTGAGCCTTCATCGTTCAGTGTGGCAAACACTCCACGACAATCCCCTTTATCAGCACCTGTTGCTGGGCTGTGCCATTGCACTGGTGCCACTTTGGTATCTACGGGCAGGGCTGCATGAGGGGCTAGAAGTGCATTTTCTCGGGCTTACCTCCCTTACCTTGTTGCTGGGCTGGCGATTAGCGCTGCTGGCCCCTTGTCTCACTCTGCTGGTGCTTGGTTACTTCGGGGTCACCAATTTGGCTGACTTCGGTTGGCAAGGGCTGATCGGGATTGCCCTGCCTGTGGCCACTAGCTGGCTGCTGTTCCTGGCCAGCTGGGCCTTTCTACCGCGTCACCTGTTTGTCTATATCTTTGTTGCTGCGTTTCTTGGCGGGGCGGTGACTATCACCGTCAAAGTAGTGGCCAGCGCCTTGCTGATGGGCCTTGGCGGCAGCTACCCTTGGCATACCATCCTGGCCGATTACCTCTCTGTCTGGCCTCTACTGCTGTTTCCCGAAGCGCTGCTCAATGGCATGGCGATGACCGTGCTGGCCATCTATCGGCCCCACTGGGTCTATACCTTTTTTGATCGGGAATATCTGGGGCGTTAATGGGGGGAGTGTGGCCCACGCAGGGCGCCCGCTTATTATCTGAACGGATAACGTGAACTAGCTGACAAAACGCCGATCATCTGATCGGCGTTTTAGCATCTTGGCTTGGGATCAATTGTGCTTAGCGTGGGCTTGGCTCTGACGTTTGATCATAAAACCGATACCCAGTACTACCAGCCAGACCGGAATCAGCTCAACCGAGATCCGAGTGCCGTCATTGAGGTACATGATGACCAAGATGGCAGCCATGTACGCAAGGCACAGATAGTTACCAAACGGACTCCATAGTGCTTTGAACTTTGGCTCCTTTCCTTTTGCTAGCATGTGGTTGCGAAACTTGAGATGCGCGAGGCTGATCATGGCCCAGTTGATAACCAATGCAGAGACCACCAAGGACATCAACAGACCAAAGGCTTTACCCGGGATCAAATAGTTGATCAGCACACACAGTAAGGTGGCTGCTGCAGAGATGGAAATGGCGACCAGCGGCACACCACTCTTGTTGGTTTTGAGTAGCGCTTTGGGGCCATTACCTTGTTTAGCCAAGCCAAATAGCATCCGGCTGTTGCAGTAAACACAGCTGTTATAGACCGACAGGGCGGCTGTCAGCACCACCAAATTCAGGGCGTTGGCGACGAGGTTGCTGTCGAGGGCATGGAAAATCATCACGAAAGGGCTACCCCCTTCTGCTACCTTGCTCCACGGATAGAGTGACAGCAGCACAGTCAGGGCTCCGATGTAGAAGATCAAAATCCGGTAGATCACCTGATTGGTGGCTTTGGGAATGCTCTTTTCTGGGTCATCGGCTTCGGCGGCGGTGATCCCTACTAGCTCGAGTCCACCGAAGGAAAAAGTGATAAACGCCATGGCCATCACTAATCCACCGACCCCATGGGGGAAGAAGCCACCTTGAGCCCAGAGGTTGGTCACGCTAGCTTCAGGGCCTGCGGTATCGGAGAGCAGCAGGTAGCCACCAAAGCCAATCATGCCGAGAATAGCGACCACCTTAATGATGGCAAACCAAAACTCCATCTCACCAAACGCCTTAACGTTGGAGAAATTGACTGCGTTAATCAGGACGAAGAAGAAAGCAGCAGACATCCAGGTCGGGATCTCGGGCCACCAATATTGGACGTAGATACCCACAGCGGTCAGCTCCGCCATGCTGACGAGCACATAAAGTACCCAGTAGTTCCAGCCGGACGCAAAGCCAGCAAAATTGCCCCAGTATTTACAGGCAAAGTGGCTAAAAGAGCCTGCAACGGGCTCTTCCACTACCATTTCACCGAGCTGGCGCATGATCAAGAACGCGATAAAGCCACCGATAGCATACCCCAGCAGCACCGCTGGTCCCGCCATTTTCAGGGTATCGGCGACCCCGAGAAACAGGCCGGTGCCAATGGCGCCGCCCAGCGCGATGAGCTGGATGTGGCGGTTTTTTAAGCCGCGTTTGAGCTCTTCACCCTCTTGTTGAAGATCCATATTCTGCCCTTAACCTCTGACGTTATAGTTTGCCCCTCTTGCGGCGTCCCTCACCTGATACAGGATGAACACGGGGGAAATCTGTATTTATTTCGTTACGGAATGCTATTCGCCATTTTTTTCTAATGGCTAGCAAGCGCAGAAGAATAGTGATCATCCGCCACTTATGCACCTTTTTTCATGGTGTAATGGCTGTATTTTTAACAAAATGTAGCGTTTTTATGATCTCAGTAAGCTTTTTATGGTGACCGTCGCTTTTTTGCTCAATCGAATTAGATTTCGTTGACATTGCTGATTGCTGCTGGATTTTCAGCTGGCTATCAGAGCGGTGCGGAGAACAAGACACCATTGATGTACCCACTCGAATCGTTATGTCGGCCAAAAAGCCAGATGTGATGATAAACGGCCGTACTAATCGAAGACCGACAGGGAGAGGTTGTTGCATTAAGGTCTTAAATCAATCTGCGCCAGTTGATAGGTGGATAGCACTGGCGCACTTTTTTATCGGATGTGACGGTGTAGCTGGCAAGTTGGCTTAACAGAGCTGGCGACGCAGGCCGGTCGCCTCTAGGATTTTGGCGCTAATCTCTTCGACCGAGTGGGAGCTGGTATCGAGAAAACGGATCGCCTCTTGGCGAAACAGCCGCTCGACGCAGGCCAGCTCCTGCTCGCACTGCTCGATCGAGGAGTAACGGCTGTTGGCGCGGCGTTGGTTGCGGATCTCGTGTAAGCGCAGGGGGGCGATGGTGAGGCCAAACAGCTTGTGGCGATTGGCTTTGAGCGCCGCAGGCAGTGCGAGGGAGCCCATGTCTTGTTCGATAAACGGGTAGTTGGCGGCGCGAATACCAAATTGCAGCGCCAGATAGAGGCTGGTGGGGGTTTTGCCGCAGCGCGACACCCCGATTAGGATGATGTCGGCTTCGTCGTACTCCTTGGTGGTGATGCCATCGTCGTTGGCCAACGCAAAGTTGACCGCCTCAATACGATCGTCATAGAGCTTGCGGTTCTCCATACCGTGGGTGCGGTGGGGCTTGGGTTCAGCTTTGATGCCCAGCTCCTGCTCCAAGGGGCTGACGAAGGTGTTGAGAAAATCGTGGCTACTGGCCTCGGCTTTGAGTACCTCTTCGCGCACCAAGGGGTCAACGATGGTATGGAACAAGATCGGGCGCAGCCCCGTCTGGCGAAACTGCTCGTTGATCCGCAGTCGCACTTGGCGGGCCTTTTCTTGGGTCTCGACAAATGGGATGGTGACTTGCTCGAACACCAGAGGAAACTGGCTTAATACCG
Source organism: Aeromonas cavernicola (assembly GCF_002795305.1). Lineage (GTDB taxonomy): Bacteria > Pseudomonadota > Gammaproteobacteria > Enterobacterales > Aeromonadaceae > Aeromonas > Aeromonas cavernicola. The sequence continues at coordinate 19,136 of NZ_PGGC01000027.1, read as the reverse complement.
CATGGCCGAACACTTCGGCGGTGATGGCTGTGCCGTCTGAAACATAAAAAACCGTGTGCACACGAGGCTCCTGTTACATGAATCTAAGGTTCTGGGATGGGCTGTACCCATCGAAACCATACCAGTTTTGTCAACGGGTCTGCTGTAGCCAAGTTGTGACGCCGCTTGCAAATCTGAATCGTTATATTTTTGTATCGACATTGTAGAATGTTTGGGTCATTTGACGATCCCCTGACTTGCACGGGGATTTTTTTGGCTGCCAAAGGAAAACGTTTTCAAGGTTGTTGATTCGTGCGTTGACAAACAGCAGGCTTGGATAATTGGGCAGCTTATACACCGATAATAGTGGGCGCCCAAGGTGTGATGGCCAAGCGCCCATCCAACAGGAGACATGCAAGTGCAACAGTACGTAGTGTGGTACGAGCAACTCGGTATGCATGATGTAGAACGAGTGGGCGGCAAGAACGCATCCCTTGGTGAGATGATCAGCAATCTAGCGGGGGCCGGTGTATCGGTGCCGGGTGGCTTTGCCACCACGGCGTTTGCGTTTAACGAGTTTCTTGAGTCCAGTGGCCTCAACAGCAAAATCCACCATCTGCTTGATAACTTAGATGTGAACGATATCGCTGCCCTAAATCAGGCCGGTCAGCAGATCCGCGACTGGGTGATTGAGGCCCCATTCCAGAGTGCGTTGGAGCAGGCGGTGCGTAGCGCCTATCAGCAGCTGAGCGCAGGCTTAGGGGAGGCCTCGTTTGCGGTGCGCTCTTCTGCCACCGCTGAGGATATGCCGGATGCCTCCTTTGCTGGCCAGCAGGAGACTTTCCTCAACGTGCGCGGCATCGATGCCGTGATGATCGCCATCAAGCATGTATTTGCCTCCCTGTTTAACGATCGCGCCATCTCCTATCGGGTGCATCAAGGTTACGACCACAAAGGGGTGGCTCTCTCGGCTGGGGTACAGCGGATGGTGCGCTCGGATCTCGCCGCCTCTGGCGTGATGTTTACCCTCGATACCGAGTCGGGTTTTAACGACGTGGTCTTTATCACCGGCGCTCACGGTCTTGGCGAGATGGTGGTGCAGGGGGCGGTTAACCCGGATGAGTTCTATGTACATAAACCCACTCTCAAGGCGGGTCGCCCAGCGGTGGTGCGCAAGAGCTTAGGCTCGAAACTGCTCAAGATGACCTATTCCGCCGATGCCAGCCATGGCCGTCAGGTGCAGATCGCCGATACCGATGAGGCCGAGCGCAGCCATTTTTGCATCAGCGATGAGGAGGTGATGGCGCTGGCGCAACAGGCCCTCATTATCGAGCAGCACTACGGCCGCCCAATGGATATCGAGTGGGCCAAAGATGGTCAGGATGGCCAGCTCTATATCGTGCAGGCGCGCCCGGAAACCGTGCGCAGCCGCCAGGAGGCTAACACCCTCGAGCGTTTTGCCCTCAAGCAAGCGGGCAAGGTGCTGATCGAGGGGCGGGCCATCGGCCACAAGATTGGCGCGGGCCCGGCGCGGGTCATCTCCTCCATCAGCCAGATGGACGAAGTGCAACCCGGCGATGTGCTGGTCACCGACATGACCGACCCGGACTGGGAGCCCATCATGAAGCGGGCCTCCGCCATCGTCACCAACCGGGGCGGCCGCACCTGTCACGCCGCCATTATCGCCCGTGAGCTGGGCATTCCGGCAGTGGTCGGCTGTGGCAACGCCACCGATCATATCCAACCGGGCCAGCGGATCACCGTTTCTTGTGCCGAAGGGGATACCGGTTTTATCTATGACGGCGAGCTGGACTTCGATGTGGCGGTGACCGAGGTGGGCAACATGCCACAGCTGCCGATCAAGATCATGATGAACGTCGGCAACCCGGACCGGGCGTTTGATTTTGCCCAGCTACCTCATGCTGGGGTGGGGCTGGCGCGCCTTGAGTTCATCATCAACCGGATGATCGGCGTGCACCCCAAGGCCTTGCTGGAGTTTGACCAGCAAACGCCAGAGCTCAAGGCCACCATCGCCAAGATGATCGCCGGTTACGACAGCCCGCGTGAGTTCTACGTCGCCAAGTTGAGCGAAGGGATCGCAACCCTCGCTGCTGCCTTCTGGCCGGAGCGGGTGATCGTGCGGATGTCGGATTTTAAGTCCAACGAGTACGCCAACTTGGTGGGGGGACGTGATTACGAGCCTCATGAAGAGAACCCGATGATCGGCTTTCGTGGCGCGTCGCGTTATATCGCCGACAGCTTCCGCCCCTGTTTTGCCCTCGAGTGCGAGGCGATCAAGCGGGTGCGCGATGTGATGGGGTTAACCAACGTCGAGATAATGATCCCCTTCGTGCGCACCGTCAGTGAGGCCGTACAGGTGATCGACATTCTGGCAGAAAACGGCCTGCGCCGTGGCGAACGGGGGCTTAAGGTGATCATGATGTGCGAGATCCCAAGCAACGCCCTGTTGGCTGACCAGTTTCTTGAACACGTGGATGGTTTTTCTATCGGCTCCAACGACATGACTCAGCTCGCGCTCGGACTTGATAGGGATTCGGGGCTGATTGCCCACCTGTTCGACGAGCGCAACGAGGCGGTCAAGGCGCTGCTGTCGATGGCCATTCAGGCCGCGCGCAAGGCGGGCAAGTACGTGGGGATCTGCGGTCAGGGGCCATCGGATCACCCGGACTTCGCCGCCTGGCTGGTGGAGCAGGGGATCGATTCGGTGTCGCTGAACCCTGATACCGTGGTCAATACCTGGCTCTATCTGGCACAGCAGCACAAGGTGCGCTAAACCGCTATTGCCTGTTTGCCGATCCTGATGAGATGGCGCCTGCGGGCGCCATTTTTCACCGCGGAAACTGACGTGTCCCGCTAGTGTGACGATATGGGGCCAAATAGGCGCGCTGGCGCATGTTTTTACACTCCGTTACATCTGCTTGCTTTGCAACCACCCCATACTGGTCCCGCCATTGCGATATGGGGGCTTTCCCGCCCTGACTTCGCGGGCTGGGGGATCACGAGCAGTTTCCTGTTAGCATGCAGATTGGGACGGCAGATGTCGCAGAGCGTATCAAATCAGGTGATCAGAACCATGCTGGCGGCCTGCCAGCAGCAGGGGGGCGATCCTGCTGCCATTTTGCTGGCGGGTGGACTCACCTCGTTCGACATCGAGCGGGAACTGGGTCGGATCCCAGCCCATAGCCACTACCGGATGCTGCAACTGATGCAGCCCTATTTGGCCAGTTTTCACGAAACCATCCTCTCCTATGACATCGCTCAGCTCTACCAGCATTATCCGCCGCTCATCAGCCTGTGCCTAAACCAGCCATCGCCGCGTGCGGCGCTCGAGGTGCTGCTGGCCTATCGCCCCATTATCGGCAGTTGTGATGAGCTGCGGGTGCGCCGAGGAGGGCAGGTCAGCCAATATCTGTATCTCAATCAGGGGCCCGCCAGTTTAGGTGCGAGCCAGGCCATTCCCAACTTCATCATGATCTTTCGGATCTTGCGGTTCTATCTGGATGCTCCCCGGATCTCAGTGGGCTTCACGGGGCAACCACCACCGCGCCATCAGCTGCTGGATCACTTTTTTGCCACCCGTTGCCGCTGGGAGCAAAGGGAGCAAAGGGAGAATACCCTGACCATCAACAATCTCCAGCTAGATAGCCTCAGCCCCAGCTACAACGAGCCCCTTGCTCGTCTGCAGCTGGCCCAGTTGGTTCAGATTTGCGCCGACATCGCCGAGCGGTCCCCCTTTGCCTATCTGGTAGGGGAGCGGATCCGTCACAAAATCCAAGAGAGGGGGTTGGAGTGCGACGCAAGCCTGCTCAAAGAAGTGTGTGCGGCCATGAACGTCAGTCGTTGGACGTTGAATCGTAAATTACAGGGGGAGGGATGCAGCTTCTCCACTCTGCTCAGGGAGGCGAGGGTGAACGAAGCCTGTCGCTTGCTGGGCGAGGGGCTGCAACCCCTGCAGAACATCAGTGATAAGGTCGGTTTCTCGTCCCAGAGCGCCTTCAACCGCTTCTTCAAGGCCAATACCAAGATGACGCCACTGGCCTACCGCAACGCCCGCCAATAACACGAGACCGGCGCAAGGCCAGTCCCGTAGTCGGGCTATTGCCGAGCCATAATTGTCGAGTCAAGCTGAGCTGAACGCATCGTGTTAGCGGGTGACGGTAGTGACAGTGGTGGGGTCTACCCCAGCTGGCAGTGCCAGCGCCCCCAGCGTGGTATTGCTGACCACGATCTCCTTGCTCACCGTGAAGCTGACCGGCGTGCTGGCGGAGATATTTGACGAGGGGCTGATGTAGACATTGTAGCGGCCCGGCTCCACGATCCACTGGTTGCTGGTCTCATCGAAGCTGGCGAGGATGCTGGCCGGAATAGTAAAACTCAGCTGTTCGCTGGCGCCAGGTGCCAGCTGCGCCGTCTTGGCAAAGGCCTTGAGCTCGATGAGCGGTTTCTTCAGCTTGACCTCGGGGGCGGTGACATAGACTTGGGCCGCTTCCTTTCCTGCCACCGCACCGGTGTTGCTGATGGTGGCGGTCAGCACCAGGCTACCTGTGCCATCGTTGGTCAATGTATTGCTGGCGATAGTGGGGTTGGTGTAGCTGAAGCTGGTGTAGGAGAGGCCGAAGCCGAACGGATAGGATACTGCCTGCTCAAAGGTGCTGTAGTAGCGGTAGCCCACGTAGATCCCCTCGTTGTAGTAGAGATCGTCCGGTTCGCCATCCCCGTCAGAATCCTCGCCAGGAAAGGTATCGGCGGAGGGAACGCTGGCATAGCTTTGCGGGAAGCTTTGGGCCAGTTTGCCGCTCGGGTTGACCACGCCAGAGAGTACGTCTGCCACCGCGTGGCCGGTCTCCTGGCCGGCCATGTAGGCCAGCAGGATGGCATCCACTTTGTCGCGCCACTGAGTGGTGTCGATGACGCCGTTGACGTTGAGTACCACGACAACCTTCTTGCCTTGGGCGTGGAAGGCGCTGCTCACTGCGTCGATAAGGGCGCGCTCGTCATCCCCGAGCAGATAGTCCCCTTTGCCGCTGCTGCGATCCGCCCCTTCCCCAGCCTGACGGCCGATGCTGATGATGGCAGCTTGCTGGGTGGTGGCTGTATTGGCGATCAGGGCCGCCAGATCGCCGTTTATCGGTGCCTCGGCGCAGGTGTAGTAGCCCTTGGCGCCAAACTGCCCCTCGTGATAGACCTTGTTATTCTGGTAAAAATCGCGGTAGTAACGCTGCAACGCTTCGTTGACCGAAAAGCGAGCGGCTAACCCTTGGGCGATGGTGGTGGTGCTGGCGGCGTTCACATCCCCGCTGCCGGTGCCGCCCTTGTAGGTGTTGATCTGGTTGATGCCGAAGCTGGCCAAGGAGCTGCTTGCCGCTAGCGGCAGGGCGGCGGCATCGTTGCGTAGCAGCACCATGCTCTCGGCACCAGCCTGACGCGCCAGCTTGGCATGGGCCGCCAAATCTGGGTTGTTGCTGATAGCCAGCCGCTGATAGGAGGGACTCTTCATCACCTGGGTCAGGATGTGGATGGCGGCCTTGTTTACCTTGGCCTCGTCGAGGTCGCCCTGTTCGATGGATTGTTGCAACTGCTCCTTGACGTTGCCAGGCTCGATCAAATCCTGCCCCGCCAGTACCTGTTTGTAGGCGCTATTGGCCACGTCGCCGGCAAACCAGTCGGACATCACTAGACCGTCGAATTGCCACTCACCGCGCAGCAGATCGGTCAGCGCATCTCTGCGTTCGTTGACATAGGTGCCGTTGACCTTGTTGTAGGAGGTCATCACCGCCCAAGGTTGGGCTTCGGCTACCGCGATCTGAAAGCCACGCAGGTAGATCTCGCGGAAGGTTCTCGGCTCACCGATATCGTTGATCTGGGTGCGGTTGGTCTCGGAGTTGTTGCCGAAGTAGTGTTTGATGGTGGTGCCCACCCCGTTGCTCTCCACCCCATTGACCATGGCGGCCCCGATTTTGCCGGTCAGTAGGGGGTCTTCTGAGTAGTACTCGAAGTTGCGGCCATTGAGCGGGTTGCGTTGGATGTTCATGCCCGGTGCCAGCAAGATATCGACCCCGTACTGGCGAACTTCGTCCCCCATGGCTGCGCCGACGGCCTTGACCAGCTTGACGTCCCAGCTGGAGGCGAGCAGCGAGCCGATGGGCCAGGCGGTGGCGTAGTAGCTGGCGCTGTCACCGTCGCGGTTGGCGTTGATCCGTACCCCTGCCGGCCCGTCGGCCAGTTTGAGGGCTGGAATGTCGATGCCGTCCGCGCTGCGCAGCACACCGTTGATGTAACCCGCCACGCCGGGCACGTCTTGCTTGACGTTGATGGCGCCGTTGGCACTGCCGTAACCAGGGCCGGAGAGCAGGCTCAGCTTCTCGCTCAGCGTCAGTTTTGTCACCATGCTTTCGGCTTGGCTGCGGTAGTAGGCATCGTTTTTCACCTTGGGGTCTGCGTCAGTCTGGTTGCAACCGACCAGCAGGCCGGCTAGTGCCAAGCTGACACCCAGTGAAACTGTTTTTAATTTTGTAGTGATAGGCATGAAGATCTCCTCATAACTGTCAGAAGAACAATAGAAAAGAGAGAGCGACACCGAGCGTAAGAGGTGGGTTCAGGCTGGACACTCGCGTACTGTTATTGGGTATCGCAAGGAAGTCGGGCGCCCATCGTCAGGCATTCGGTTCGTAGGCAGGTTAACAAGCTGAGCGATGGCCGCCTTGCCTAGAGGGAGCGAGGAATGTGCCGGCGGGAGCAAGCATACGGAGTTGTGAGCAAGATCGTGTTGTGAGTGTCAAACCAAGATGTGTCGCAAGTGGGAAGGTGATAACTGGGACATCCCACTTTTTGAGCCACTGCACGCAGGGGCGGCTGCGCGCAGTGGCCAGAGTCTTCATCGGGAACATGATGATCTCATCGATGCTGGCTGGGGTACGTCAAGCCTCAGCCGGTGCACTGTGACGCGGCAAAGAACGAGACCGACGTTGATAATGCCAAGCAAGCATTAAAGGGATGCCGAGTAGGAATTGAGCAAGCAGCGGTATGTCTTCTATCGGTGCAGGCAGAGCGCCTTCGGGAATGACCCCGCCTTCGATCTCTGCAGCTAGCTTCAATTGTAATGCACTACCAAAGTCGGAAAACGTTGCTGCATTGATAACAAATGCATCTTGGCCACCCGCAATGTTATCCATGTACCATGACTGGAGGACGCCATCTGCATAGTCTTGGCCGATGGTGATACCGTTGATGGTGTCGATACCTGATGCCAGTAGTTGATCCCGTACGGTTGCTGTATCGATACCATTGTTTTGAATGCCATCTCCCGAAACATCGATAACCTGACGTGCCGCGGTGAAGTCGTTGTTATCAAATTGCAGTCCACCAAAAGCCATTGCGGATCCTGGTGCTGTTGAACCTGAGAAGGGACGAACCAGACTATCTAAAGTCGCTGCGAAATTGTTTATAGAGGTCATGTCATAGAGATGAAACCAGTCAGTCATCACACTTTGCTGGCTACCGCCACTCCACATCACCATTTGAACGGCAATAGAGCCCAGTCGCCCTTCACTGGTATCGAGGATGGCACTTTGTACCTCAGTGTTATAAAAAGCATCAACATAGCCTTGTAGCTGCAAATTGTATTCAGAGGAGCTGACGCTACCTGATACGTCCATCAACAGTTGTAATTCAGTGTCAACTTCGGTCAACGCGTGGACTTGCGTAGCCATGAATATTCCCAGTAGACCAATTAATGGTTTGAGTTTCATCGCGCTTTCCTTGTCTTTGTTAGTGATGGTTGCCTAACTCTCTTATGAATAAAGCGTGCCAATCTGGTCTATGGCTTTCATTATTGTTGCAGGCATGATGTATAGGTGTCTGATCCGGTGATACTAGGGAGATGCATAGAATGAGGATAGCAGACCGCCCTTGGCTATGGGCACCTAACTGGCTGTTATTAGGATTGGCCAATCAGTGGATAATGGTGTGGCTGAATATGGGACACTTCAATCTGCTGGTTGTATTACTCATCGCTATTTGGTGGCAAATTGCGTTGCGAATTGCTGCCAGTTGGCAATTGAATCGCTATCAGCTCATTGGTTTTATTTTATTGATCTTAGTGCCAAGCGCTAGCCTCAAGGCATTAGCATGCCTGATGCTGGTCGCCACGTTATGGCGTCGGGGTCAATCAAAGGATCAGCGTGCAGTATTGCAGATTGTATTCGGTTTTACGGTCGCCGTTTTGTGGGGACAACAAGTATTCGCACTGCTTTCTGGTCCGGTGTTGGCCTTAGATGCTTGGGGGGTAAGCAAGTGGTTACAGTTACTGGGATGGCAAACATATTGGGAAGGAAATCGGATTGAGCGTATTGGTGGCCATTCTTTAATTGTGTTGAAAGGATGCTCCTCATTTGCTCAGATTTATTTGGTTGTACTTGCTTGGCTGGTGTCGTCTTGTTGGCTCACACCGCAGCATACTTGGCGTCAGCGGTTGCCATTATTGCTATTTGTTTGTGTCCTCTATATCGGTGCTAACCAATTACGATTAGTACTGATGAGCGTAGATGTACGTTGGTATCGCTGGTTACACAGTGGTTCTTGGGCGCAGCTATATCAGTGGACCATCATGATGATCATCATGATTTTCTTGTTTGTTGGAGGACGTCATGAACGGTCACGCTAGAGGATATACAGTGTGGCTACTAGTGGCTGTGCTTTCCATTGGATTTATGTTTTGGCGTTATCAATATCGGATTGCCGATGATAGCGAAAAACAGATGTTGGCAGAGCTTTCAAGTTGGGGCTGGCATGTTCGTATGGCAACCCCATTACTTGGCGGCACTTATATCAACTATCAGTTATTACACCCTCGTTGTGATGGGGCATTACAGGCGATGGTGTTGTCTGCAGATCAAGAGGCGATGTCAGTATCGTTTGCCTTACCCACTTTGGTGCAAGGGATCATGTTTCAGGGACAACGCTATCTGCAACCTCCCTTGTTGGTTTATAGACTGAGTCAGGGCTGGCGTAAATTGTGGGGGCTAAGTCCTTATCCGTTTTATCGAGTTGCCCTGCCTGAGTCATGTCTGAGTCTTATCGGGGAGGTGTCTCTGGCTGTGCACTGATGTGATCTTCTGTTTTAGGAGGTAATACCTTGATCAGGAGCTGATTAGGCGATTGCATTGGGTCATAGTGGGGCTCCAGTTCGATGGCGCGCGGTGCGAGTAACTGGCTCAACTTATTCAGACGTAAGCTAGCCAATCGTGCACTTTCCAGCACGTTAGTTTGCTTGCTTGGCCCGCTTATCAGGGTAATTCTTGTTGGATCTTTTTGGGCTAAAAATTGGTGCAATAGCTGTTCTTGGTCGGATGGGAGGGTGATCTCTTCGCCTAGATATTGCAACTGCAGCTGCGAGTTTTCGGCCAACTGTTGTTGACGCAACTGCGCGAGCAAGGGTAGCGTGTCGTCCATCGGCCTTTCTCTGGCACAACCAAATAGCGCTAATACCGACAGTGCAAATGGCACAATCAGTTGTCTGCTTTGCGATCTTGGCATTGACATAAGTAAATGGCATCAAGGGGATAGGTTGGCCTCAGTTTGCAAGGTTTTCAGCCGCTTGGCTAGTTGTTCTATTGGTTGACGTAGTGCCTCCCATGCGTACGGGGATTGTTGCTCTGCATCATGCCAGCGAGTAGGGATCTGTCGACGTAAGTCTCTGAGTAACAAGGCAGCATCAACTTGATAGCGAGCCGCATCTTCAAGCCATTGTAACCAGCGTAAGTCTTCGATGGCTTGCTGTAGCATGAGCAAATCTTGACTCAGACGGTGTGCTTCACAAGCTTGAGGGCCAAGCCATAGAAAATCGCTTTCACGCCCGTCAGTGGGATCATAAGGTTTTGCGGTAGGCATCCGGCCATGCCACTGCAGATAACCTTGTGCTCCGCTCTGCCATAAATAAAACCCCGCAGCTCTGGGGCTGCCAAGATTATAAAACCATGGTTGCGCACCCGCGTTTCTAACACGTATGACATCAGACTTGTCAGCGCCAAAACCTGTATTGATTAATGCTATTTCTACTTCGGCAAGTAAAGGAGCTTGGTCAGGATGGTTGAAATGGCCGGCTCGGATAACTAACGGATCACGCCGTTTCATCTCCTGAGCCAAGTTAATAATAGAGGGCAAGCTTGCTAACTCCGGTTCATCAAACAGGCTCCACGCGAGGGGAGGGAGAGCGTTTTTTTTCAGAGCCGCTTGCTGCCGCTGCCAAGCTGTAAGTTGGGTGGCGAGGTCAGTTCCCCATCGTTTGAGAGGTGTGTAGGCAAGTAGCGGTGGCTGAAAGCCAAATCCCATCGCTTCGCTTATCGCATTACGTATTCCCGCATCATCTTGTGGTAATGCGGGAGAGAGGCCGGTGATGCCAAGCTGCGCTAAGCGGGTGAGATCGCAACGATTAGCAGCTTCAATTTGTTGGCTGGCTTGCGCTGTATCTTGGTTCAACCAGTTAAAGTAAGGCGGAGCTTCCAAATAGATGCCTATGGGTTTGAGGCTTGCAGGTAGCCTTAAGGGGAGAATCTCAATCTGCACAGGTTGTTGCACCAATTGATGCTTGCTTAACAGCTGAATGCTGCCTTGATAGATACCAGCGGGGGCATCGTTTGGAATGGGCAGGTGCAGTACGATCCGGCGAGGGACCGACGGTTGTAATGTAAGCCCAGCGAGACCTTCAACCAGCTCTTGATCTGAAGGAGTGAGCAAAGTACCACTGGCTTGGGGCCGCGTGAGGTGCCACTGACCATAATAAGGGGTAAGTGGTAGTGATTTATCCTCTCTTGTAGGGGGCTGAATCACCAGTAATGGGGTTGGGTCATCCCATGGTGAATCAATCACGAACGTTAACAAAAGTTGGCTTCCTCGAGCCGCTATTATTGGTGACTGTTGGTCGGAAAGGGAGCTATTTATCGTGCTGCCAAGGGTGGGTTGTGAGGAGGCGATCGGGCGTAAGCCCAATGAACTCGTTGCAGGTATTGCCTTATAGGGCGCCAGCGCCCATTTTTCGGTAAACAGCTGTTGCTGTTTTGCTCGTACCAGCAAGGTTGCGTTTGAGTGTGGTGACGGCTCGGTTTTTGGGACTGCACCTCGTGGTTGAGCCGTGCTCTTTGGAGCAGGTGTCAGTAGCAAGCCCGCTAAAAATTTCGCCTCTGGCGAGTGACCAATAAGCTGCACGTTGAAAGGGCCTCCTGCGTGTGTAAGGGTGATCGTTACCGGTCCCCCCTGAGAGGCGCCCAGCAGCTGCCAAGGGTCTGGATTGGGCAATGCCTCCCGCATCTGCCCTGCTAAATAGCGGTGTTTTAGCCACTGCTGAGGTTGCCATTGCTCTGCCCATATAGGTTCACCATTGATCAGCACAGTGCGTTCGAGGGGGTGAGGCACGTATTCCCACTCACCAGGATCATCTAGCCACAAGGTGAGTTCATAGCGCCCTGGTGGCACCGCCAGATTAAGGCCATCAAGGTTACGTAAACCATCACGGATCAGGGCATCTCCCGAGGGGCGTAAGATAGGGGTTGGGTGCCCGATTAGGCGAGGATCTCCGGGGGTTACTGCATCGAAGCCACTGAACCGTGGTGCATCCGCTGGGCCCAAGTCGAGGGCAATCGTATCGCTTGGTAAGGTTAAACCTGCAGTCCAGTACCATTTTTTGATGGTCATAGCGGATGTCGTGTCGGCGGTAAAAAGATAAAGGTCAGTGAGCTTGTCGAGCGCGAGTGCACGAGGTTGATTGGTGCGCCATTCACTGAGGGCGAAACGAAGTGTAAACGGGCCAGGGGGAATGATTCGTTCCAGATTAACCCGACTGCCATAGCCGACAGAGGCCGTGTCATCAACCCGTAAGATCAGGGTTGTTGATAGGGGGCTGGGATTATCTCCTTCTATCACTAGTTCATCATCACTGCCTATCGGTACTGGGTCGTTGATGAGACTCACCTGCTGTGGGGTATGAGACCCCTTGAGCGGCAGTGACACCGGTTGGTTCAGTCGACTTTCGGCGCAGAGATGAGATGCAAATAAGAGGATGATCGCCGTTGCCCAACGGGGCTTTCGCATTCCTCTTATCATTAGCCCAACTCAGCAAGCCAAGTCTTTAGTTCACCGGCCTTATGGTCCCAGCTTTGTTGAGCGACGTGAGACTGGCGTGTTTGAGGTCCGTGATGTCTGGTTAATGTCTCCCATTCATTGGCTTGAAACCACGTTGGGTTGGTCTGATCAAAGGCGGCTTGGTTAATTGCACTGGCGAGGCTACTGGCTGTGGTGCTGATATGAACGAGTTCTCGAAACCCTTCTAAGGCAGGAAAATCAGTGCTGACTATAGGGCGACCAACAGCAAGATATTCTCGAAGTTTGAGTGGGTTACAAGCACGGATCTGGGCGTTATCGACGAAAGGCAGCAGGCTTACCTGCCAGTGTTGGGCGTAGGCAGCCAAGGCATGGTGAGGGCGGGGGCCCAGGAGATGAACATTCGGCAGCCCTTGTAAGGGGCTAAGGTCTGTCTGGACTGGGCCAATCAGCACGAGATCCCAATGGGGTAACGCTTTGGCTGTTTCTGCTAGCAAAGGAAGGTCAATCCAGTCGCTGATACTGCCGTAAAAACCGGCAATAGGGCGGCCGCGGGGGAGGTCTGTTGGCCGCGGTTGGGGGGGCATAAAGAGTTCCAAATCAACACCATGAGTGAGCAAGCGAGTCTTATGGGGTGGGAAGCGGCTCGCTAACGCAGGGCTGGCGGCGAGGATTAAGTCCGCCTTCTCAACCAGTGTGGCCTCACTGCGGGCAACTGCTTGATGGTCTACTCCCGCTAATGCCGAGAAATCATCGCCGCAATAATAGATCACAGCGCGTTCCCCCAATTTACCGACTAGGTCGACAGCACTGGGTAGCGAGAGCCACAGCAGTGGACGATCTAGCTCGGGAAATTGGGCTCGAATTTGTGCGGCAAGCCAGTGGCCATTGATTTTTCCTGCTAGGCGATTGCCTGGTAGGGGTAAAGCAAGGGGGGGGAGAACCTGGGGCTGATTGTGCTGCTCAGAAGATATCTCAGTCTTGGCGGAGCGACGCAACACGGCGCTCAATTTGCGCCCCATGCGGGTAAGGTCATGGAGTGTAAAGCGTGGCCGACGCAAACCAATCGAATTTACCCAAAGCACCTGATAGTCAGGTAATAAGCGCCTGATCAGATGCTGAGTACTGGAAGGATGTTGCCCCCAGTCCTCACCCAGCACGACCAATTGAGGTTTCTTCTCTGATGGCGTCATGATGTGGTCTCCTGCAATAAAGGGGAGATAAGTGGTTCGCGTTGTTCCTGACGACCAAGCGTTCTGATCACTTGCGCTGGGATACCGGCTGCGAGAACCCCTGCGGGTAAGCTGCGAGTGACGATGCTGCCAGCTGCAACCACTGTGCCAGCACCAATGGTGACACCCGCCATTACCATCACGCCGGTGCCGAGCCACACATCTTGTTCTAGCACGATATCTCCGACCTGCTCATCCAAGTCAGGTTTCCCTAACGCTCGATCCTTTGCGTCAAGTGGATGGCCAGGATAGCCTGCCAAAAAAGCGCGCCCAGCAATTCGCACGTTGTCCCCTAATATAATTTTACGTCCGATTGCTAGGGTAGTTTGCCAGCCGATATCGATGTTACTACCTAGCTTGAGTAAAGGCGCTTCACTAGACGGACGACCACTGATGGTTATGGCCGCACTGAGTCGGCAGTCTGCGCCGATCTCAATGGTCACTGGGCCACTGATAAAAGGGATGCCACCATACAGATATAGCCGAGGGGCTGGTGTTGTCAGGCGAGATTGAAATAAGGGCGTCCACCAGAGCGTGCGAGTGAGTGTGGCGAGGCTATGACTGGTAAGCAGATAAAAACGATAAAGTAAACGATGAAGGGGAGGGATTACTGGGCACGACCAGCCACGCGCCCTTTTGGCAAATCGCCATAGCTGGCGAGCCATTGGCGTATCGCCCTGTTTTGCCCATGCTTTTATGTTGTGCATGTTGAGTAGGCTCATCGTTTGTTCCTCTTGTCGGTCGCGCCAATGAATTAATGTGGCATGAATTGGTTGTTTTTGGATCTACCGTGATGAAAAAGCAGGATAGTGGGAGTGGGATTCTCTTGGCTGCGATGAAATTTGCAACAGCAGCTGCAAAAAGCGTGACAGAGTCTCATTGTGAGCTTGAATATAGTCACTCATCAGACACATGCTAAGAGCTTAAGCCCATTTGTGGCTTATCTTCCTACTGCGTTATTGAAATCACAGTAAAGCAATGCAGTGTCACCCTCGGCAAGGAGGCCAAATGACATTGGGGATAAACCAACGAGCCATGCTGTATTACGCAGTGGGGTTGCTACTGATGAAGGGCATCTCTCTATTGATGCTACCCGTCCTAACACACATGTTAGTCCCCCAAGAGTATGGCCAGCTGGAAGTGCTTCTCACGCTTATTAACCTCGGCTCACTGATCTTGGGTTTTGGGCTGGTGGATGCGCTTTATCGTTTTGCGGGTCTTGCTAAAGATGACCAAGCGCGCCAAGCGGTGGTAGCTAACTTATTTGGCCTTGTGTGGCTAATTGCCTTGGGAAGTTTGCTGTTGCTGTGGTGGCTAGCTCCCATAGTACAAGCGTTGTTGCCGGTACCAACGGAGCTTGCCGATGTGCGCTGGGTATTATGCGCTTTGCCGTTTGAGGGGGTGATTGGAGTACCGCTGGCCTGGCTACGCATGCGTAATTTTGCTCGCCTCTTCTTTTTTGTCACGGCAGGCAAGGCGATGATCCAGTCTTTGCTGACGGTATGGTGGCTCTGGCTAGGGTGGGGGGTGAGTGGGGTGCTCGCCTCAGGGACCCTCACGTGTGTTGGTCTGGCTTTGATTCTGAGTTTTTGGCAGTGGCGTGACAGCGGGTTACGATTTGATTGGTATCACTCGCGGCCGTTATTACGTTATGGACTGCCGCTGGTGGTCAGTGGCCTTGCCGGTTTTGCATTAAATGGTTTGGATCGTTGGCTATTGGCCGATGTGGTCGGTGAAGCCCGCCTGGCGTATTACGCGGTTGCGGGTAAATTGGCGCTGGCGGTAGGACTATTGCTCCAACCCTTTGCACTCTGGTGGTATCCCCGTCGTTTTATGCTGCTCAAAGAGCCTGATGGCTTACGTCTTAATGCCCATTACAGTGTGCTTGGGTCAGTGCTGGGTTTTGTTACCGCAGGTGTCGTTGGACTTATCGCTCCTTTGCTTATCTCTTGGCTGACACCACAAAGCTATCATGGTGCGATTGCCTATATCCCGTTGTTAGTCTTGGGGATGGCGGTACGTAATGTCTCAGATTTACTGAATGTCGGTTGTTTTAGTGGCGAGGAAAGTAAGTCTCAGATGTATATCAACCTTGGTTGCAGTGCACTTGGGGTGATGGGGTTTTGGCTGACTATCCCCGCTTATGGTGTTGAAGGGGTGATCTGGACGCTGCTGTTGGTCTATTTAGTGCGAGCTCTGGCATTTTACCTCGTCAGTCAGCGGTTATTACCGCTGCCCTATCGGTTGTTACCACTCTGGTCCAGCATCATAGGGGCGCTGGTCATGGTATGGATTGGACAAGAGTGGGTTAGTTTATGGGGCGTTTAAGTCATGGGCTATGGGCGCTGGTTGCCTGTGTGCTGCTCACATGGCTGTGGTTACGTTTACCCCATCCACTTTTACTGCCCGCCGTCGGTCTGGCAATACCCGCAATCTGGTTTGCACTGCGTTGGCCATTTTTGATGGTGCTAGGATTTGTCACCTTCTCATTTTTCCGCCTTCATGAGGTATTTCCTCCACTCTATCCGCTCAAAGTGCCTCTGTTGTTATCCTTGGCAGCGATCGGGGCGCTTGCGTGGCACATTGTGTTGAGCGGTCGTATCAAACCTTACTGGAGCCCGGTGCTGAGCTGGTTGAGTGCATTTTTTATTATTGCGTCGATTGGTGTTTTGTTTGCGAACAATCGGGGTGAGGCGATGGCCGCTTGGACCGGTAGTTACAGCAAAATTTATCTGATGACACTCGCGACTGCGTGGTTGGTGCGTACACCAGCTGATTTCGCGTTGGCCGTACGCACTTTCGTGGTCGCTGGCTCAATGGTGGCGCTGGTGGCGCTTTATAACAAAGCGAACGGAATCGGTTTAGTGGAGGAGACGCGGGTCACCATTGGGCGGGAACTTGGCTCCGTGTTGGGCGATCCGAATGATTTAGCGTTGGTATTACTATTTCCGGCGGGTTTCTCCGTGAGCTTACTACTGAATCCTGGTAGTTGGGTCGGTCGCGCGTTAGGGGGGATAGGCTTCATCTTGACGGCTGCGGCCATCATTGCCACCCAGAGCCGAGGCGGTTTGCTTGGGATTTGTGCGGTAGGTGGTGTGTTTGCTTGGCAGCGGGTGCAGTCGAAAACGTTACTGATCATGCTTGGTACTGTAGCAATGATGGTGCTGTTTGTTGCCGCAGGGATTAGTGAGCGGGCCTCCGGTGGTGCGGCAGAAAGTGGCGTTGATGCCTCAGCGATGGGGCGGCTTTATGCGTGGCAAGCGGCGTGGGGGATGGCGTTAGACCACCCCTTTATTGGCGTTGGTCTAAACAACTTTTACTACAACTACTACTTCTATAGCCCCCATTGGGATGGGCTCAATCATGCGGTGCACTCCACATGGTTTGGCGTGCTGGCGGAGACAGGATTCGTTGGGTTAGTACTGTTTGTTGGCATGGTGAGTGTGGCGATACGCAGCGCTTGGCGTTGTCAGTTAGAGGGAATGCCGCCCGCTGTTGCGACAGCCATGCAGGGGGTGATTGCCAGCATGATGGGATTTGTGATTTCAGGATCGTTTTTGACCCAAGGCTTCACTTGGCCCATTTATTTAGAACTGGCACTAGCGCTTGCGGTGATCCGGTATGCCCAGCATGCCAGTGATGACATGAGCCACCCAGCCTCTAGTGCGACATCGGCACAGTCAATCAGGAAGTGACAGCATGAGCATAACTCCGGTGTTATTAGTGCATTACGGTGATGACTGGATTCGTGGCAGCGAGCGCTGTTTGCTCGATCTGCTAGCCCATCTCGACCGCCGTCGTTTTGCCCCATTACTTTGGTGTAATAGCCCTTTGCTGGCTGAAGAAGCTGTTCGTCTTGGGGTCATGGTGCTAGTCGAACCGTTCAGCCTGCTGCTGGGCTGGCAAGCTCCCCGTTTTGATTTGGTGGCACATCGGCAGCGTTGTTTGCGTGCGCGCCAGTTGTTACGTGAACATCAGATTGCGGTGGTGCACGCCAACAGTGCAGCGCCTTGTCAATGGTTAGCTGACGTGTGCCAAGGGTTACAGGTCCCTTTAGTTTGCCACTTACATGCGCGTTATCAGCCCAGAGATAGATTTAGTTTGCAGGTACATAAGGCCAATGTGTTGATCGGTGTCAGTCAGCCCGTTTTGGCACCTTGGTACCAAGATGGCTGCGACCCTGAACGCTTGATCCATGTGGCAAATGGGGTTGATCCGGTTCGACTGGATCAGGGGGAGCCTTGGTTAGTCAGGGAGCAATTAGGTCTGTCGCCAGCGAGTTTTGTCCTCGCCACTATCGGATCGCTGATCCCCCGTAAAGGCATGGATCTGCTGCTCCGCTCACTGGCAGAGCTACTTCGATCAGGGCAAGACGCTCATCTGCTGGTGATTGGCAGTGGTCCTGAACGTAACGCCTTGGAGGCATTAGCGGGTGAACTCGGGGTGTTGCAGCAGGTCCATTTTTTGGGGGAGCGTGCAGACAGTGCTGCTATCTTGCGTGGCGGGGTAGATTTACTGGTCTCTGGTGCCAGAGAAGAGGTATTTGGTTTGACCTTGGCGGAGGCTGGAATGTTGGGATTACCGGTCAGTGCCTATCGGGTTGGCGGGATCCCTGAAGTGGTTGATGACGGCGTCACCGGCTTGTTAGCTGAGCCGCAAGATTGGGTGCAGATGACCCATCAGTGGCAGCGGTTAGCTGATCCCCAATTACGACAACAGATGGGGCTGGCCGGGCAGCTGCGCGCGCGGCAGTATTTTACCGTATCTCGTTACACCGAGAAGGTGATGTCTATTTGGTCAAATCTTTATGCAGGGCAATGGGCACAGGCAGGGCGGCAGCCCTATGGCGCGATTGCCGCGTGGATCTGGCAACGACTGCTCGCAATAGGGCGTGCTTACTTGATTCGGTTACGCGCAGGCAAGCAGCCCACAGGCTCGGCAAATATGGCCAATAAGGAACAGCCATGAGTATCAGCCCTTCTTTTCATCAAGACCGTGATGCCAAACAATCGATGGCCACGAGTGCGGTACCCAAGTTGTTGATTGTGGATCCCATTCCTTTTCGTGGCGGCTCAAAGATTGCGACAGAGGCGATGTTAGCTGAGCTACACCAGCGTATGCCTCATGCTGAGCTCCATGTAGTAACGCAAGATGGTGACTCGTGGCCCCTGTGCCAGCACCACGTGCTAGGGTTACCGCGGTTATTGCAGGGGAGAGAGTCGGGGGTCGGCTATTTACTCTCACAAAGCTGGCAGACTCTGCTGATCCTCTGGTGGGCATGGCGATTAGGTCGGGTGACTTGCTTGTTGGCTGCATCTGGTCCAGGGGTTGATCTCTGTTGTTATTGGGCCGCCCGACTCCTGAGATTACCCGTGGTGCAGCTGATCCATGGGCCGGTGTATTGTTCTGGGCTCTCTGCTCGGGCGCTATGGCAAGCGACACGCGTTTTTTATCTCGAGAGTTGCCGCCCGTCGTTAAACGCCATCCTAGAACGGCTTGGCAAAGATGATTTTCCAAACAGCTGGCAGCCTTTTCGTAATGGCTTATCTGAAGCAGTGTGGCCACGTCAGGGAGAGGGTGGGAGTGGCATTCTTTGGGCAGCGTCATTATTGCGTTGGAAAGGGCTGGAAACCATGTTGGCGGCGCACCAACAGATGGGGCACCTACGGCCCATACTGACGGTTTGTTATTTGCTGCCTAAAGGTATCGCATTACCTTGTAGTACCCCCCAACCCGAGTTGCCGGATACACGTTGGTATCAGGCCCCCGCTGACCTAGATATGATCCGCTCCCACTGCGGCATTTTTGTGT